>NZ_WTYN01000004.1 GCF_009827535.1 Qipengyuania oceanensis
TCAGGCCGCCCAGCAGGGCGACAACAACCGCCGGAACTCTAACTTAACCGGTGGACCACCCTAATGGGGCAGGTCAGGGATCGGACCCAACTATCACAAGTTCGGCGGTAGTGTTCGCTATCATATGGACGAGATCAAGCGCTTCGAAGAAGCGTGGTCCACCTGCCTCAAAGACATCTGACGAGTTCGCTTCCGCAGCTCCGCTGCGGTCGGCGCATTCGTTTGGTTTGAAACGTTTGGGGATGCGCCCAAAACATTTCCGCTACCAAATGGGGTGAGATCATAGCGGAAGCCCGAGTCCGAAAGGCAGAGCGGGGATCTCCGGATCGGCACATAGTTTCGAGAAGCAGCTGCTAAGCAGGTGGGCCAGTGCCGGCACCACTTGCGCCCGAATGCGACGGCTGGCTCCGAGGAGCATCTCACACGCATCTGGGGAGGGCCAACCCGGCCACTTGGCGGGGGTTGGTCGTCCTATGCCCTCCGCTCCGACTTCACCAAGGATCATTGAGGGATGTTCAGGGAGGAGGTCCAGGGAATGCCTGCGACGCGGGAGTAATCCAAATAGCGGAGCGGCGCAGGCATTCCCGTTGGCCAAACGATTAAGAAAGAGGAGCGAGCGCGCATGCGTCAGCATGCGCGCTCGCTCGATAGCTGGAGAGGGGGAGGGGGGGGATTCAAAACCCTGGCACCTTTTGAGCGGACACCGGCGTGGGGCAAAAATTTGTCTAAGGACGATATTTTCAATTTCGCATCGGTACCGCCGACCACTTTGGTGTCCGTTTCTACAACGCCCAACGTTTTCAAACTTTCTCCCGTGCTTACCGCAGCAGTCGAGCGATTCAGCTCTTGGAGGAAAGATAAATGGGACGTCGTAAAAAGCCCACCAATCTGAAACTGATCGAGAACTCTCGCGATCGAAGGCATCTGATGTTGATCAAGGGCGAACCACTTCCATCAACACCAATTGGCAGCGCACCCGCTCATTTCTCATTAGAGGAGCGAGCGACATGGGACGATGTCGTCGAAAACGCCCCCCGCGGGATGCTGAAGGCATTGGATCGATACGTTCTGGAGGCATTCGTTGAAGCCTGGGAAACGCGCAGACAAGCTCAGGAGAAACTGCGGAGGTCGCCGATGGTCATCCGCACGCCGTCCGGCAGTGCGGTGCCGTCGCCCTACGTGCGCATCGTGAACCAGCAGACGGTGATTATAAAAAGCTTGATCGCTGAGTTAGGCTTCTCTCCCGCTGCTCGAACCAGCATCGCGATTGAAGAAGAACCTGACGAAGATCCGACCGATCGCTTTTTCCGGTAATAGGTCCCGCGAGCGGCAGCCTGGCGCGTATTTTGCGCACGTCCAGGGCCATGAACGTTTGAGAGACGGATGACCCTTTAGTTGCCGCCTGCTACCACCGAGTTTCGTTTGGCATTATTTGGGCTCAATGCGCGCTGCTTTGGCTTTTTTACTGGCGGGCAGTCGTCGGAAAGTGGGCCGATAGCGGAAGGTCTGCTGTTGGCTTTACCTCCGGCGATATCGACTTCCACGGGCCCATAAGTTGGTGCGAGACGTTACCATTACATGACCATGTACTACACGCGCGCAGGGCGCGGAAAACCCCTCCTCCTTGTCCATGGACTGGGGGCAACTGGCGGCTCGTGGGACACGATCTCGCCTTCGCTTTCTCGAGTCAGGGAGGTAATCGCCGTGGACTTGCCTGGCCACGGGCAGACATCCGAAGAGGCCGACAGCGGTACGTTCAACGGGCTGGCGCGCAGTCTGGACGACTGGCTCCGCACCGAAAATCTCGTCGGGATCGATATGGTGGGCAGTTCGCTGGGTGCTCGCCTGGTGCTCGAGATGGCGCGGCGCGGCCAAGCGGGGGCGGTTGTCGCACTCGACCCGGGCGGCTTCTGGCAGGGGTGGGAGCGCACCTTCTTCAAATCCACCATAACGCCATCGATTGCTTTAGTTCGCGCTCTGCGACCGGCGCTTTCTGCCATCACCGGAAATGTCGCAGGCCGGACCGCGCTCATGGCCCAGCTCTCTGCAAGGCCGTGGGCGCTCGACCCGGCCTTCGTTGCGCGTGAACTGAAGTCATTGGCTGCTACGCGCACCGTCAATTCGCTTGTGAAAGATCTCGCCAACGGCGCAATGCAGGAGGGCCCTGCGAACACGGCTGCGCCCGTTGTCATCGGCTGGGGGCGCAAGGACCGGCTGTGTCTACCGCAGCAGGCGGATCGCGCGATGAAAGCCTTCCCTGAAGCGACATTGCATTGGTTCGAGCGTAGCGGACACTTCCCGATGTGGGATCAGCCGGAGGAGACCGTTCGCGTGATCCTGGATGCAACGAGCATCTCGAAATCGACGTAATGCTGCTGCACATGAGCGGTTAGCAAGACGAGGGCTATGCAGGAGCTGCCCCTATCGTAGGGTCCTTTGTTGGGCCGGTTTCGCACCGCCCGCTTCCACGCGTGAGGCGTGACGATGGGCTCAGCTGCCGTTTGGTCGGTTAGTTGCGTTAGTCGGTACCGCTGACAAAGCCGTCATTCACTGGAGGCTTCATGTGGATTGCCGTGTTGTCGTGTCGTTGCCTCCGGGTGGTGTACCCTGCGCAGCGGCCATGGAGTCTCTAGACCATAACAACAGGAGCAGCGTGGCTGCAGCCAGAAGGCCGATCGTCAGCACACTGCTCTCCGGCCCAGCGGGTCCGCCGGTAAGGACGTCCGGGCCGGAAGGCGTCAGTTGCACAAGCAAGGCCGGCAACTGCAGATCGAGCCCGGTTATCGGCACGGCGAAGCCGACGCCAGTGAACCAGTTCCAGCCCGCATGCCAGCCCATCACGCCCCAGATGCTGCCAGCACGCCAGGCCCAGGCGCAGGCAAACATCCCGAAGGTGAACGTCATGACAATTTCGCGGACCGGCTGGTGCGGTGAAAAGTGAAGAAATGTGAAAGCAATCGAACTGGCGATGAACCCGGCTGTCAGGTTCCAGCGGCGCGTGGCCGCCGATAGCAGCCAGCCGCGAAAGATGAACTCCTCCGCGCCTGACTGGAAGGCGAAGCAGGGCAGCAGGATCGCAATCCAGAACAGCGATGCTGGCGAGGAAAGGGCGGGAAGGATATCTCCGCCGACATAGCCACCGGCGAGCCAGACCGAGCCGACCGCCAGGGCGATCATGCCGACTCCTATCGCCAATCCGGTCAGATACTTGCGCAGCCTTTGCCCGCCGGTGAGGCCCAAGGTAGCAAGGCTGCGGCGCTCGACAAACCGCGACCAGGCCCAGACGGCAGCGCCCATCGCCGCGAATGGCAACAGCAGGAACACGCAAAGCTCGAATGCGGACACTGGCTTTCCCTCGGCATCGACCACGCCGATCCATTCAAGACCAATATCGATCGGGACACTGGAGAAGGCGACAAGCAGGATGCAGACCACTGGCGAAATCCAGGCCCAGGGCAGCCAGCCGCGATGCGGTTCGGGCGAAAAGATTGTATGTTTCATTCCGGCTGTTTAGCCCGGGGGCTGGTCAGGCTTATAGAATGATTGTGCGCGGCTGCCCGGGCCGGTGCCAGGCCAATGGCGTGGTCCCGAAAGTGCGCCTGAAGACCCGGCCGAAGTGGCTCTGATCCGCGAAACCGGCCTCGTGGGCAGCTGCGGCCATGCCAAGCCCGCTGCGCAGAAGCTGTCCAGCTAGCTCAAGTCTGCGGCATTGCAGATAGCGATAGGGACTGGTCCCAAGCAGCGCACGGAAGTCGCGCGAAAGTTGCCAGCGGTCATAGCCGGCGAGTTCTTCGAGCTGATCGAGGTTCGTCTCGGGGCCCGGAACGCCGTCGAGGAATTCCTGCACCCGCATCACGGCTTCGCGATTGACACTCCGCCTGGCCGGCGGGCCGTCTTCGCACCGCTGCATCGCAGACACGAACTGGTGGAGTGCGTCCTGATAGCCGAACAGCTCATTCCCGGCAGAACACATCGCGATCAGGCGAAGCACCGAGCCGACCAGATCGGCGTCGGTTGAAACCCCTTCGGCCAGAAATGGAAGCGCCGCGCCCCCGATCACGGTCTGGACATGGGCAGGCGGCAGATAGGCCGCCCGATAGGAAAAGCCCGTCTGGTTGCAGCAGTACCCATCGTGCACTTCGTCAGGATGCAGGATCACCACTTGCCCGGGCAGCGACTGCCAACGCTTACCGCGGTAATTGAACGACTGGACGCCAGACGTGGTCACCGCGATTGTATAGGTATCGTGGCGGTGCGGCGAAAACGCACCCACGCGAAGCTGCGCGTCAATCAGCTCAACTCTGGAACCATGCAGGCCGACATCTTGATTTTCCGATTTGGACTGCATCCAAGCGATATTGCCCCGGAACCGGGGGTTCGCAAGTGCCTTGACCTTCCGCCAGTTTCGAATTGATGTCCGCTTTCAGGCAATCGGTTGCAGATCGCCAATTGGGGTGCAAAGCGGACCGTCTGGAACTGGGCCGTAAGTTGTTAGTCAGCTTCGGGTGATTGAGCTTCGGAAGGGGCCATTCCGCGAACGACCCAATGCGGACGCTGCCGGACAATTTGACCGCTTCTCAACACGGTCATTCAGCTATCAACGACGTTGACGAGATTTCCTGCCGGATCGCGAAAGAAGAAACGTCTCAGCCCCCACTCTTCTTTCACTGGACCGTAAACGATCTCAGCACCCGCAGCTCGGATCGCTTCTTCGCATCCTTCGAGATCGTCCACTCCAATTGAGATTACCGGCACGTCGGTTCCATTGCCGCCCTGGGAAGCCGCGTGCATCTCCACTTTCTGTTGGGAGTCGCCTTCCAGAAATGTGATCCAGCCCATGTCCAATGCCAAATGAAGGCCGAAGACCCGACGGTAGAAGTCAGCAATTCGGGCTGGATTTTCTGCTCGAAGGTTTGCGACGATCCGCGTGACAGCCATGAGGTTTTCTCCGATCGAAGAACATTGATCTGGCAAATTCAAATTACGGTCAACTTCCGGTTCTCCTCCAAGAACCAGACTGTCCGCTTTCCACCTACTTCTCGCCGTTCCAAAGTTCTTCGGATTTTATTGAAAGCGGTCGTCGAGAAAGCTTCATGTGCTTGTTATGCAATTTGGCCGCTGGCCGTCCGCGTATATGCCGATGCTCGGTATGAGCAGCCCTTTTGCAGGGGTTAAACACAAAGCCTTTTTGGTATCTGACTGTGAGACTTCACAGATCACTTCGAACACTTGCTTGCAGCTACAAACCGATTATATGATGCCTATCATATAAAAAAGGGCCGTTTGATGCGCTACCCGAAGGATCAGAAGGCTGACACCAAGCGACATATCCTCGAGGTGGCTGCGCGAAGCTTCCGGGCGAAGGGGCCCGACCATGTTTCGGTCGGCGAAGTCATGTCCGAAGCCGGACTGACCCACGGCGGGTTTTACGCGCACTTCAAATCGAAGGATGCTCTGGTAGCTGAATCTGTAGCCGCTATGTTCAGCGACGCCCGAAGCCGGACCTCACCACTCGACGACGCATTGGCCGGAGCGGGAAGCGACGTGCGCGACGCACTTCTGCGGTACTGCCGATCGTACCTCTCCTCCGCCCATCGTGATCGACCAGAGCGTGGTTGCCCGCTGCCATCGCTGTCGGCGGATGTCGCGCGAAAGGGCGGCGCGGCAGCAGACGCACTAACGCGGGGACTTGGCGCCATGTCGGATCGCATGGCCCGCGTTCTCGACCGGCTTGGAGAAGACGATGCAATCAACAAGGCGACAGCGATAGTGGCGCAAATGGTCGGCGCAATCACCCTGGCACGGACGCTTGGCCAAACACCTGAGTCCGACACACTTCTGAACGCCTGCTACGATGACTTGGCGCGGAGATACGGAGCGTGAGTGCTGTGACTGAACTCACCGGGCTCGAAAAAGTCAGGGTCTTGCTCGCTACGGGCGGACGCCCCCCGATCGGGGAACGGCTGGAATTTTCGCTCGTCGAAGTCGAATTGGGCAGTGCAGTGTTCGAAAGCGTGCCGGGTCGTTTCGCTTACAACCCTATGGGCATAGTGCATGGCGGATATGCGGCAACACTGCTCGATTCGGCATGCGGCATCGCGACCGCCAGCATGCTGGATCCGGGAGAAAGTTTCACGACGCTAGAGCTCAAGGTCGCCTATCACCGCTCGATGAACGAACTGACAGGGATGGTCAGAGCCCAAGGGAACGTCGTCACGTTGGGAAGGCGTATCGCCTATTGCGAGGCGAAGCTGACGGACACGAGCGGACGGTTGCTCGCGTCGGCGACATCTACCCTGCTGAGGATCCCAGCATGACGCAGCTCGAAACAATCGAGATTCCGGCCGAGGGACCGGAACTGGCGATCGAGGCAGAAAGCCCGGCCGAGCGGCGCGCCCGGATGATGGTGGAGGGCCCGATCCTGGCGACGCTCGCCAAGTTGAGCGTGCCCAACCTGATATCGTTGTGCTCGGCAACGGTCGTATCGATCGCAGAGACGACATATGTTGGGCGTCTCGGGCTCGCCTCGCTGGGCGGCATCGCCCTTGCCTTTCCGATCTTCATGCTCATGCAGATGCTATCGGCGGGCGCACTTGGCGGCACCGTTTCCGGTGCGGTCAGCCGCGCTTTCGGCGCCCACGACAAGGCGCGGGCGGAATCGGTGGCGATCAGTGCGCTTGCCATCGGTCTTGCCTTCGGGCTCGCGTTCGCCACCCTGATCCTGCTGCTTGGGTCGCCGATGTTCCGCCTGATGGGAGGCCAAGGCGACATCCTGCACGAAGCGGTCGCGTTCTCGAGCATGGCTGCCTTGGCGGTCATTCCGATCTGGGCCACCAACATGCTGGCTTCGGCGGCGCGAGGATCGGGAAATATGGTCGTGCCCGCTTATACCTTGCTCTTGGCCGGATTGGTTCAGGTCGGCGTGGGCGGAGCGCTCGGGTTGGGCCTGGGGCCATTCCCCCGTTTTGGCATCATGGGTGTTGCCCTGGGCCAGGTCGTCGCATTCACCGGATCGGCGCTCTTTCTCGCCGCCTACCTGAGATCGGCCCGCTCGCGCCTGCGGATGACGTTCGACTTCCGCAAGGTATCGATCGCGCAGATCGGGGCGATCATGCGTATCGGCGGGATCGCCATGTTGTCGCCTTTGCTCTCGGTTGCCGCGGTGCTGACGTTGACGACGATTGTCGCTCGGTATGGCGATGCGGCGCTTGCGGGGTATGGCGTCGCTGTCCGGCTCGAATTCCTGCTCATACCCATAGCGTTCTCGGTTGGGGTTGCCTGTGTTCCGCTCGTCGGAACAGCAATCGGACGCGGAGACGTTACAAGGGCACGTGCAGTTGCTTGGACCGCAGGTTCACTCGCAGCGGGCGTGCTCGCAATCGTCGGCGGGCTTTTGTCGCTGTATCCAGGTCTATGGGTAGCTATTTTTACAAGCGACCCTGCGATCACGTTCGCTGCAGAGACGTACTTTCGTATCGCCGGTTTCGGCTTCCCGTTCTTCGGGCTTGGGCTGTGCTTATATTTCGCGGCCCAAGGCGCGGGGAGAGTTGGGGGACCGATCTTCGCACAGGGCCTGCGCCTCTTTCTCGTCCTGGTCGGGGGCGCATACCTGGCAATTTTCGAGACACCACTCTGGTCGGTGTTCGCCATCTCTACCGCCGCGATGATCACGATGGGAATCGGCACGGCTGTCTTCGTCAAACGGGCAAGGTGGTGAATCGTCGACTGATTTTCGATCAATGCAGTTTCTCGATTGACTGAGATTGGGCCGAGAGCAGAACTACGGCTTCCGACGCCAAGCACGTGTAAGCTGCCTTTAGCGAGGAGCGCCGAGGCCTTAGCGAAATTTCGCTATCGGGGGATCGACTGGGCCACACTCGATTTCAAACCAGTCATCGTCATAGCGGCCTGCGCTCACAACCTTCATCGAGGTCGGCAGATGTCCCTGATCCAGCATGAGTTGGAATGAGTTGGTCTTTTTGGCAGGCGCGCTTTCTCTACGCGCCTTCCAGTGGCGCATCTTGTTCATCCGTTCGACCGGCATATCTCCCGAGAGCAGCTCCGTTAGCTCGCGGGCCCTTATGGTTATCTTCGATATCGGAACACCATTTCCTCCAGAAGTTCAGCCACCACCTCAGTGTAAACCGAGCTTGTAAATCGGATCTCGAGCTCGCTGAGCCCCGTTTACCGGTGCGCAGACCGGCGGTTGGAGCTCAGCGATGATGGCTCGAAAAATTTTTCCGGATTATCGACGGTACCTAGAGTAGGTTGAGTTCGAAAGATGGCACGACCGACGCGGCTGGGAGACTTCGTGTGGCCGAACTTCCGCTGCTCCTTATCGACGGTGATCGCGAGAATGGTATCTGCGAAGATGGACAATTTGGTCATTTGAGCGCCAAATTCGCGCTGGGACGTGCACCGCCATGGTCGAGCGAACAGGACACGCGTTCAAAATAATCGGTAAGTCTCCACCCGAGCGATACCCGTCCAGAACTTCACGGTGGCTTCAAAAAAAGACGGGGCGGGTAGATCCCGCCCCGAGTGGTCGAGGATGACCTCTCTCGATGGTATTTAGCCGATGCGTGGAAATAAATCCGATTCGACAGCATAATCAGGGTGGTTACTGTTTGGGACCATTGTAATTTCCTGAATCGCCGAAACTGCCGGAATACTGATCTTGCTATTCATTTTGGTCAGGTAATCGTTGGTCGGAAACTGGCATCGATTATTGATTCCGCCGACTAACAAAAATGAGGCGTCTCATATCTTTTAGATAGTCGGCGCAAATCGCCGATGCCGATTAAGCTTGTCCGAACGCGTGGCGCGCAAGCCATCGCAATTCGGGAGAGGAATTGAAATGGGAAAATGTGGATCGAGGGCTTACTATCTGCTCGCCACAACTGCTGTTCTGGCAATGGTCGGAACGCCGGCCCTTGCGCAGGACGCAAGCGCTGACGACTCGCAGGTCGACCGGCAGGAGGCTGCCCCGGCAGACCGGGCGGGTGGTCTGGAAGAGATCATCGTCACGGCGCGCCGTCGCGCCGAGACAGTCCAGTCGATTCCTGTATCCGTTCAGGCCATTAGCGCGGAACAGATCCAACAGCGCGACCTGACCAGCTTGGAAAAGATCGCCGCAGCGACCCCGCAGTTTTCCATCGGCCGCTCCTCCAATGGCGCCGGTGCGCAACTCACCTTGCGGGGCATCGGTTCATCGGCAACTTCCATCGGGATCGAGCAATCGGTCGCCGTGGTCGTCGACGGAGTGTATTACGGACAGGGCCGGACCATTAACGAAGGCTTTTTCGACCTGGCGCGTGTCGAGATCCTGAAGGGCCCCCAATCGCTTTTCTATGGCAAGAATGCCACCGCCGGCGTGATCTCACTCACCACCGCCGATCCCGGCTCATTGCCCGAATACATGGCCCGCGTGGGCTACGAATTCGGTGCAGAGAATCTTTACGGCGAGGCCGTCGTCTCCCAACCGCTGACCGACAATCTCGGCGTCCGCGTTGCGGTGCGTGCATCGAAGATGTTCGGCGGCTACTATAAGAACGAGCAGGTACCGATCGATTACGGGACCCTCGATATCGCCACCGGCGACTTCAATCCGCATGTCGCGGCGGCGGCGGCTGAAGACCAACCGCAGGAGCGCAACCTGATCGGCCGCGTGACCTTCAAGTACGAGCCGGATTCTCGTCTCACTGCAACGCTCAAGGCTAGTGGCACGATCAACAAGACCGACGGTAACGGCTGGAACTATGTCGCGATCCGCTGTCCCAGCGGGTCGACTACGATCGCCCCCAGCTATCCGTGTGACGGCGGGTTCGTCCTCCACCAGAACGACATGCCCACCGATATTGCGGCCGTGTACCCCTATGCAAAACCCAATGGCGGCCTCTTCAACGACTACAAATCGTGGCAGGTTACCGGCAATCTCGAGTACGGGCTCGATAATGTCACGCTCACGTCGGTGACGAACTACAACAGGAACACCAACGAGTTCCTGTGCGACTGCGATTTCCTGAGCGGCGCAGTCTGGGCAACGGAGAACGCGGGCTACCGCGCCTTCAGCCAGGAATTGCGAGCGCTCACGAGCTTTGACGGACCGGTCAACTTGCTGGTCGGTGCGCTCTATCAGGATACGCGGCGCGACTTTTTCCAAGCGGTCATGTTCGCCAATATCGAGGATTCCTCGGCCGCGCCCGAAGATCGGTATGTCGCCTACAACAAGTTGTCACAAACGGATGGCCGCACATGGTCCGCTTACGGCCAGGCGATCTGGGAAATCACTCCGACGCTCGAGGCGACTGCGGGCGTTCGGTACATTCACGAAACCAAGGACAGCTTCTTTACCCAACCTTACGTCAACGCGGCTCTGACGGGGATTTTCAGGCCCGAAGGCGCCGGGCCCAACGGCACGCTCTACGGCGATCAGACCTTCAACGATTGGTCGCCCGACATTACGCTGAGCTGGACGCCGAATGCCGACATCCTCGTCTACGGCGCGTATAAGGCGGCCTACAAATCGGGCGGCTACTCGAACAGCGCGATCAATTCCTCGCTTGCACCAAATCCCAATGCCGATCTGCAATTCCAGCCGGAGAAGGGCAAGGGCTTCGAGGTTGGGATCAAATCCACAATCCTCGACAACCAATTGCGCGCGAATCTGACGCTTTACGACTACAAGTACACTGATCTGCAGATCGATTACTTCAACGCGCAGATCTTTGCCTACGTGACGTACAATGCGGGCCGCGCGCGAACGCGTGGGGCCGAACTCGAGCTCGAGTTTGCGCCACGTGCTGCTCCCGGGCTGACACTGTCGGGGACGCTCAACTACAACAAGGCCCGCTATTCGGACTTCATCGCGCCTTGCTATTCCGGCCAGTCGATCGCGCAGGGCTGTACGTCGATCGACGCCGATGGCGTCCCCCGCCAGGATCTCAACGGCGTCCCGACGGCGAATGCGCCCAAATGGACTGGCACGGCCGGCGTCTCCTACGAAAGCGATATCGGGACGAATTTCCTCGTCGGCGGCAATCTCAACATGCGCTACAGCAGCTCGTATCTCGGCTCCAGCTTCGGCGACTATTATACGGAGCAGAATGCCTACGCCGTGATCGACGCGGGGCTTTACTTCGGCCCTGCCGACGAAAGTTGGCAGCTTGCGCTGATCGGCAAGAACCTGACCGACAAGTTCTATTTCATCGGCGGCGGAACGGCACCGCTCACCGGCTCGGGTACCGGCACGGCTGCCGCGGTTCCAGGCGATAACATCGGCTATGGTTCGGTGCCGCGGACCGTGGCGGTCCAGGCAACGGTGCGCTTCTGACGATGGACGCAATCGAGCACCAGCGTCGGAATCCGGGAGAGGATCGATGCCCCGGGCCAAGCACCCGGGACATCATCCTTGCTGACGGGTGCGAGGTCCCGGACGCGCTGGTGGCCGAAAGCTACGAATTTCTCGGCGATGGCGAGATTGCCTACGATCGCTACACCTCGACTGACGCGATGCAGCAGGAGATGGAGCGGCTCTGGCCAAAGGTATGGCAATGGGCCTGCCGGATCGAGCACGTCCAGGAACCGGGCGACTTCATCACCTATGATATCGGTCGATATTCGGTGATCGTCACCCGGACCGAGGATGGCCGGATCAAGGCCTACCGCAATGCCTGTCTCCATCGCGGGACGCAGCTGAAACCGCCGGCGTCGTCCGGCGCGGCAGACGATCTGCGCTGCCCGTTCCATGGTTGGACCTGGAACCTTGACGGGTCGTTGAAAAACATTCCTTGCCGGTGGGATTTCCCGCATGTGAAGGACGAAGAATACAGCTTGCCAGAAGTGCGTGTCGACACGTGGGGCGGGTTCGTCTTCGTCAATCTCGATCCCGATTGCGCACCGCTGATCGATCACCTGGGCCCCTTGGCGGAGCATTTTTCCGACCGCTGGGACCTAACCGATCGCCGCATTCGCCTACACATCCAGAAAGAGCTGCCGACCAACTGGAAAGCCGCGCAGGAGGCGTTTCTCGAAGCCTACCACGTCTACGAAACTCATTCCCAGGCTCTGGCGACTGCGGGCGATGCCAACGCCCAGTATGACGTATTCTGCGATACGGTGACGCGCTTCGTCCACACGATCGGAACTCAGAGCCCGCACTACGAAGGCGAGCAGACCGAGCAGGATATCCTCGATAAGATGCGGCTGCCGGAACAGGCTAGCGTGCCGGAAGGCAAGTCGGCTCGCTCGGTGGCCGCCGACATCCTGCGCCGCCAGATTGGTGCGGCCAGCGGCGTCGATCTTGCACGATATTCGGACAGCGAGATGCTCGATTCAATCGAGTATCATCTATTCCCCAACATGTGCCTGTTTCCGGGCGTTTCGCTGCCGATGATCTATCGCTTCCGTCCTGTCGGCGAAGACCCCGGGCGTACCGTTTTCGACCTCCTGTTTCTCGACATGGTCCCCGACGGTACGCCAATGGATTATCCGCCCGACCCAGTCGTGCTCGGCGTAGATGCCTCCTATGCCGATGCGCCGGGCATGGATCCGGGCCTGGGCGCGGTCTACGACCAAGACACTGGCAACCTCGCGCTGCCGTCGCGAAAATGAAGGGAACCTACCTGCCGATCACGATCGACGGCACGGAGCCGCCGCTCGGTTTCAGGCAAGTGCAGGTTCTCCCGCTGGCCGGGTGGGACGGCGTCCAGCAAGCGAGCGAGTTCAAGGCCCTCGTGCGGGCGATCCGGGCGCGGCTCGGCCACAGCTCGGTCCCCAAGCGTGTCGCGCCTTCGCCCGACCAGCCGCAAACGGTATCCGCAAGGGCAATTGCCGATCATCTCGACCGACCGTCGATCGCGGTCCTTCCGTTCCGGCATCCGCCGAACGACGAAGACCAGGCCTATTTCGCTGAGGGCATGGCGGACGACATCATCGCCGGCCTGTCGCGATCGCGCCTGCTGCGCGTCACCTCGCGCCAGTCATCGCTGTCCTACGATGCCGAGTCGGCGAGCACGGCGCAGGCCTGTAGCGACCTGTCGGTCCGTTATCTCGTGCGCGGACAGATCCGGCGCATGGGAGACAAGGTGCGGGTCCGCATCGATCTCATCGACGGCGATACCGACGAAATCGTCTGGACCGGCCACCAGGACCGGCCGGTCGACGAGGTATTCGAACTGCAGGACGAGATCACGCAAGGGATCGTCTGCACGATCGAGCCGGCCTTGCTCGGGCGCGAACAGGAACTGGCTGCGCGCCATCCGCAGGACGTCAAGCACTGGGACCTGTTCATCAGGGGGCGCCACCACTACTGGCGGTCGACCTACGAGGATTTCCGCAAGGCCGACGAACTGCTGCTGGCGGCGCTGGAACAGGATCCCGATCACGCCCCGACACTGGTGCTGCTGGCTCTGTCGAAACTCGGCAACATCTGGGGCGGCAAGACCAAGAACTTCGACAAGACCATCGGCGAGGCATTCGATTATGCCTCCCGGGCAGTCGCCGCCGATCCGCGCGATTCGGCCTCGCACCAGGCGCTGGGTGTCGTCCTTACGCTGACCGGGCAATTCGAACAGGCCACCGCGGAGCAGCGCCGTGCGCTCGATCTCAATCCCAGCAACGCGCCTGCGCTGGGCGAGCTGGGTCGACTGCTCGCCTTTCGCGGCGATCCGGAGGAGGCCATCGTGCTTTCCTCCGAGGCATTGCGGCGCAGCCCGACCGATCCGCACGACTGGCTGTGGCTGCGCGCCATGTCGACGGCGGCGCTGCGGGCAGGCCGCCCGGTCGAGGCGCTGCGGCACGCGCATGACGCGCTATCCCGTCGGCCGGACTTCTTCTTCCTGCATTTCCAGGTGGCCGTGTGCAGTCAGCTGCTCGGCGAGACCGAGGCGGCGCGATTGGCCTGCGAGCGGGGCGTGGCGCTCAACGAGAACTATTCGCTCAAGGCGCTTCGTCTCGGATATCCCTACGCCAACGAAGAAGATCTGGACACATTCGTGAACGCGCTGCGCGCATCGGGCTGGCAGGGGTAGCGCTTACAACAACAAGAGGGGGGGATATTATGGATCAAGGCACGACGAGCAGGAAGGTGGCGATCCTCGGCGGGGGGATGGCTGCACTGGCGACCGCTTACGAGCTGAGCGCGCAGGACGACCTCGACATAACGATCCATACCCTCGGTTGGCGGCTTGGCGGCAAATGCGCATCCTCCCGCGGTCCGGATGACCGGATCGAGGAGCACGGCATCCACGGGTTCCTCGGCTCCTACTACAATGCCTGCCCGATGCTGGCGGACGTTTACGCCGAACTCGCTCGCCCGGCGGGCTCGCCGCTGGCGACGTTCGACGAGGCGATGGTCGGCATGGATGCGCTGCAGATGTACATGTACAAGAACGGCGTACCGCAACCGTTCTACGCGCGTTTCCCGCCGAACACCGACTTTCCCGATCCGGCCAAGCCGCTCGCCATCATCGGCGTCGAGGAACTGGTGCAACGCGTCATCGCCTTCTTCGAACGCGCGCACTCAATGGCAAGGCCACACCCGCACACGACCTTTCTGCGCCGTTTGTTCGACCGCGCGCTAGCAGCGCTGGAAGACGAGATGATCCGCGAGATCGGCGCAGTCTCGAAAGCGATCCTGCCCATCCTCGACGAGGGGCACAAGCTCGTGAACGAGGTGCTCAAGCCGCTGGTGGAAGGCAACGAGCTGTCGCTCGAGATCTTCACCATCCTCGACTGGGGCTTCGCCATCCTCCGCGGCGCTCTGGCCGACGACGTGGTCGAAAACGGCTTCGACGCGCTCGACGAGTTCATCTGGTCCGACTGGCTGGCGAAGAATGGCGCGGACCCGATCACGATCGCCTCGCCGATGGCGGTCAACACGATCAATCTCGCCTACCAGTATCCCCACGGGAACACGAAAGAGAAGGCGACCATGGGGGCGGGCGCCTACCTGCACTGGTCGCTGCGCGGCCTCGCCTTCTGTGGCCACGCGATCTACGCCTTTGCCGCCGGGACGGGCGAGACCGTGATTGCGCCGTTCTACGAAGTCCTGCTCGCGCGCGGCGTGAAGTTCGAATTCTTCTCCAAGGTGACCGCGCTCAATCTCGATAGCGACGGCACCAGCATCGCCTCGGTCGACATCGATCTGCAGGCGACGCTGAAGCCCGGGATCGATGCCTATTCGCCGCTCATGGATCCTGCGCCGCAAGGCCTCCCGTCCTGGCCCGGGGAGCCGAACTACGAGCAGCTGAGCGAAGGCGAGGCGATGAAGGCGGCAAAGGTCGACCTGGAATCGTGGTGGACGCCGTGGCAGTCGGTCGGGAAGAAGACCCTGACCGCGGGGGAAGATTACGACGAACTGGTCTTCGCCCTGTCGATCGGCGCGGCTCCTTACGTGTGCCAGCAGCTGATCGCCAAGTCAGACGCCTGGTCGAAGATGGTCGAGGCTTTGCCCGCAGTCCAGACCCAGGCGTTCCAGATATGGCTGTCAGATTCTATGTTCGATCTCGGCTGGCCGACTCCGCTCAAGGGCCACGATACAGCGCTGGCCGATACCTACATTCCCCCGTTCTCCGGCCATTGCGAGATGCGCCACCTGATCAAGTGGGAGGGCTGGCCGAGCGACAACAAGCCCCAATCGCTATGGTATTTCTGTGACGAGATGGCGGAAACCGGCTGCCCGCCGTCGTTCACCGACCACGACTATCCGGCACGCATGGCCGCAAAGGTCGCTCAGAATTCGGTCGATTATCTGAACCGTGCGATCGGTCCGATGATGCCGAAGGCGATCAATCGCAATTCCGGCGGAAGCGGTCCGCCCGAAGCGCTCGATTACTCGCTGTTGGTCGATACCAGGCCCGAGCCGGGCGTCGGCGTGGAACGCTTCGCCAGCCAGTTCTGGCGCGCCAACATCGATCCGACCGAGCGGTATGTGCCGACCCCTGCGGGCAGCACGAAATACCGGCTGGCACCGTGGGAAAGCGGCTTCTCCAACCTCACGATCGCGGGTGACTGGGTCTATACCGGTCTCAATGTGGGAAGCGTCGAATGCGCTGTGATGAGCGGGCGTCTCGCCTCGCATGCATTGACTACGCAGCCGCCGCTCGACCAGATTTGGGGCTATTCGGTCAACGGCCGGGCATCGCCGCATGATTCTCCGTCGGATCGGCGCGGGGCCTGAGGAGGTTCCGGCATACCAATCGTTTGAATTGTCTTCGCGGCGCTTGCAATCCCGCTGCACTTCGACCTAATCTTGCCCGTACTCCGGAATCGAAAGCGATCCGGTGAAGGGAGAGAAGATGGCTCTACGTTTGGCTACCCGACCGGCTTGGGTGGGCGCTTGAAGATGGCGACGCAGGAAAAGAATCTGGCGACTGCGATCGGATGGGTTCCGCCGCCGGGCTGGCCCGCGCTCAGCCGTGCCGAATGCGCAGAGAAGCTTACCGCTCCCGGAATGCGCTTTGAGATGGAGACGATCGACATCGACGGGGTTCAGACCCGCGTGTGGAAGAACGCGCCGTCGAGCCTGCGCGAGATCGCCCTTGCCGGGCGCAGTCACGGCGATCGCCTGTTCACCATCTACGAAGACGAGCGGGTGACCTACGATGCCTGGTTTCGCGCCGTCGCCCGTTTGGCGGTTGAGTTCCAGGCGCGCGGCATCGCCAAGGGAGACAGGGTTGCCATCGCCATGCGCAACCTGCCCGAATGGCCCGTCGCCTTTTTCGCAGCGACCACGATCGGAGCGATCTGCGTCCCGCTCAATGCCTGGTGGACCGGGCCCGAGCTTGCCTACGGGCTCGCCAATTCGGGTACGAGGCTGCTGGTCTGCGACGAAGAGCGCTGGGACCGCATCGCCGAGCACAAGGCGGACATTCCTTCGCTCGAAACCGTCTTCGTGGCGCGCGCCGCGGGTTCGCTCGAAGGGGCCGAAACACTCGAGAGCGTGATCGGTACGCCGCCGGAATATGCCGGATTGCCGGACGCCGAATTGCCGGACGTTTCCATCGCGCCGGACGACGAGGCGACGATCTTCTACACCAGCGGGACCACCGGCAAGCCCAAGGGCGCGCTCGGCACCCACCGCAACCTGTGCACCAATCCGCTCTCCAGCGCCTATGGCGCGGCAACCGCTGCCCTGCGGCGCGGGGAAGTGCCACCTGCACCCGTGCAGAAGGTCGGCCTCACCGTCATTCCGTTGTTCCACGTGACCGCCTGTTCGGCCGGGCTGATGGGGTCGATCCTCGCCGGCAACACGATGATTTTCATGTACCGGTGGGACCCGGTCGAAGCCTTCGGGATCATCGAACGCGAGAAGGTCAATTCGACCGGCGGCGTGCCGACGATTGCCTGGCAGCTGATCGAACATCCCGAGCGAAAGAACTACGATCTCTCCAGTCTCGAGGCGATCGCCTATGGCGGCGCGCCCTCGGCCCCGGAACTCGTGCGCAAGATCCGCGAGGTTTTCGGTGCGCTCCCCGGCAACGGCTGGGGCATGACGGAGACCATGGCCACGGTGACGAGCCATTCTTCCGAAGACTACCTCAACCGGCCGGACAGCTGCGGCCCCCCGGTGCCGGTCGCGGATATCAGGATCATGAGCGAGGATGGCTCTCGCGAGTTGCCCACTGGCGAAATCGGCGAGCTGTGGGCGCGTGGGCCGATGGTGGTGAAGGGCTACTGGAACAATCCGGACGCCACCGCGGAAACATTCATCGACGGCTGGGTACGGACCGGTGACCTTGCTCGCGTGGACGAGGAAGGTTTCTGCTACATCGCGGACCGGGCGAAGGACATGATCATTCGCGGCGGGGAGAACATCTATTCCTCCGAAGTCGAGAACGTGCTTTACGATCACCCGGCGGTGACGGATGCCGCGCTGATCGGCCTGCCGCACCAGCAACTCGGCGAAGAGCCGGCCGCGGTCGTCCATCTCGCTCCGGGAATGACGGCGACCGAGGAGGAATTGCAGGCGTTCGTCGCTGCCAGGCTTGCCAAGTTCAAGGTGCCGGTCAAGATTGTCTTCGTGGAGGACACCTTGCCGCGCAATGCGAATGGCAAGATACTGAAAAAAGATCTCTCATCCCTGTTCGCCAGGGAAACGGAGAGCGGCGCGACCTAGGAAACCGGGTCGACGGCATGGGAAATGGGGATCCTGTGGCAAGCAAGAGTGCGGAAACGAAGCGATACGGCGAAAAGCGGCAGGCCATAGTCCATGCCGCGTCGGTGCTGATCAACGAAGCCGGGGTCAAGGCAACGACTTTGTCCGAAGTCGCGCGCGCGATCGGGCTCAATGCGACGAGCATCACCTATTACTTCTCGCGCAAGGAACAGCTGGTCGTCGCGGTTTACGAAGAGACGCTCGACCTGATGGAGCAGATGGCGCGCGAGGCCTTGCGCGAGCCCGACCCGGAAAGCCGCCTGCGCAAGTACATCTCGCTTCATGTCTCGCTGCGCAGGCGCATCCGCAAGGGTGCGCAGGGCCTCGTCACGGCGCTTTCGGAAATCCGCACGCTCGATCCCGAATGGCAGGACCATCTGCTGCTGCGCTATCGCGCCATCGTAGAGACCATCCGCGCCTTCTTCGGCCCGGCGAACAGCGATGCGGAACGTGCCGCCCAGTCGGCAAAGGCCCATATCCTGCTCGAGACGATGATGTGGTGGCCGGTGTGGTCGCTGCGCTATTCGATCCTCGACTTTCCCCGGGTCGAGGACCGTCTGTTCGATGTCCTCGCGCATGGCATCCCGTCGCAAAAGGGTGCGTGGGAGCCAGTGCCGTTCGCCGAGCGGCCATGGCGCACCGACGAGGATCACCCGCCGAGCCAGAACGAGGAGTTCCTGCGCGCGGCGACGGTCATGATCAACCAGCGTGGCTATCGCGGCGCCTCGGTCAACCGGATCGCGGAATCGCTGAACGTCACGAAGGGCAGCTTCTACCACCACCACGACGCCAAGGACGATCTGGTGCTCGCCTGTTTCCAGCACAGTTACGATCGGCTGTCGGCTGTCCAGATGGCTGGCGTGGAGGGCGAGGGCAGCTACTGGCAAAGACTCGTGAGCGTGCTGCACGAACTGCTCGACCTGCAGTTCGCAGACCCGACGCCGCTCCTGCGCACGACCGCGCTGCAGTCGCTCGATCGCGATCAGAAGACAGACGTGGTGACTCGCTCGAACAGGTTGGCCCGCCGCTTTGCCGGCATGCTGATCGACGGCATGGCCGACGGATCGGTGCGCATGATCGACCCGCTCGTCGCCAGCCAGGTGCTTATGCCGGCGTTGAACGGGGCCTACGAGGCGCGCCGTTGGGCCGAGCGGTTCGACGATCGCGAACAGGCCATTCGCACCTACGTCGAGACGCTGTCGAAGGGCCTTCTCGACTGACGCACCGGTCGCGGCTCAGTTGCGGTGGCGCGGCTCGCGCACTTTCCACACGAGCAATCCCAGCGCCGTCAGCAGCGTGCCGAGAACGAGCGCGAACAGCGGCCCGAAGCCGGTGGCGGCCACCATCAGCCCGATGGCGACCGGCGCGACGGTCGCGATGGCCCCTTCGGCGGTAGTCATGAGTGCCAGACGCATCGGCGTGTCGGCGCTGCTGCCGAATTCGAGGACCATGGTGGTCGAGGCCAGCATCCATCCCGACGCGCCGAAACCCAGCAGCATGAAGCCGAGATAGATGGGGATCGCGCTCGATCCGAACAGCAAGGCGAGGACGCCTGCGGTCGAGCAACTCAGCGCCAGCACATAGACGCGCTTGAACCCCAGCCGGTCGCCCATCGGCCCCCAGATGGCGTTGGCGATCGTGTCCGACGCGAGAAACGCGAAACTCAGCCCGCCGATCAACGCCCCGTCGAGGCCGAGCTGGCGCCCGGCATAGACCGTCCAGAAGGGTGCGCCCGCACGGGACATCGTGGCGAAGCACTGGACCCAGAGGAAATTGGCGAAGTCGCGATCCTCCAGCATCTCGGGAAACTGCCGGATCCGCTGCACCAGCGGGATTTGCGGCCGGGAAATCGGCGCGGTCGGTTCCCGGATCATGGTCTTCAGCACCACCAGCCCCATGCTGGTCAGCACAAAGGCGAGCAGGAACGTGGTCGCGTACCCGTTGCCCAGCCATTTTTCCTCGATGAAATAATGACCGGCAACCCAGGCGAGGACCGCGGCGATCGCGCCCCCGGCAAGATTGCGATAGCCTTGCAGCCGCCCGCGTTTGGAAATCGGAATAAGCTTTCCCATCAGCGCCTGGAACGCGACCCGCTGTGCCCCGGTGAAGAAGCCTAGCAGCAGAAAGCAGACGAAGGTCGCCGCCAGCAGGGCATTGCCCGTCAGGAACCAGCCGGACAGCGCCAGGCCCAGGATCATCAGCCGCATCAGCGAACCGACCTTGATCGCATAGGGCAGGATATGCGTGCGATGCTCGATCCGCGCTCCGCTGACGATCGGGCTGATGGTCGCGCCAAGCTGCAGCAGCGCCGTACCGAGACCCACGGCCGCCGCGCTGCCGGTCAGCAAGACGATGTAGGCAGGAATGATGGTCGGTGCATAGATCAGCCGGAACCCGGTCATCCCGAGCACGCCGTGGATGAAGTTCGCGCGGTAGTTGCGCTGGAGGTTCTCGTCCATGAAGCGCGCGTGATCGTCCAGCGCGCGCTGATGCTCGTCCACTTGCGGAGTCAGTCCTTCGGGATCGTCAAGCGGGTCCAAGAGTACGGTCGGCTGTTCCAGTGGTTTCGATCCGGCCTAGGCCCGCCACTGCGTCTCCGCCAGTCGCAACTTGCCAATCATCGCGCCGGTCCTCCGATCGGCGCATCGCGCAGCTGCTGGTCGCGCGCCTCCGCCTCGCGCGCACGCAGGATCTCGATGTTCCGCTCGTGCCGGGCCCTGGTGATCGGGTAGAAGGCGAGCATCAGTGCGCCGATCGTCCACAAGGTGATCGAGGTCGGGATGTAATGGATCAGCAGGCTGTCGACGACTGCACGCGGTAGTGTTTCCGGGTCCGCGCGTTCGGGGAAATCGGACCAGGCGAGCACTTGGCCGGCCATGAAAATGCCGAGCGCGTTGGAGCATTGCTGCATGAAGCTCGACGCGGAGAAGAATGTGCCGGCCGTGTGCCGGCCGGTCTCGACCGCGCTGTCCTCGACGACATCGGCCAGCATGGCGGAGGTGTTGATGAGCGAGATCGCGACCATCGCACCGTAGACGGCCCCGACGATGAACAGCGTCGGCACCAGCAGCGGATCGCCCGGCACGAAGAACAGGTCGAAATAGCTGAGCACCAGCGGGGTCAGGCCGATCGATACGCCGAGAACCGCGAAAATCATCGAACTCGCGCGCTTGCCGATGCGATCGGACAGGATCGGCGCGAGCGGCGCGGCGAGTGTTGCCGCGACGAAGCTGTCGAGCGTCAGCAGCGCCAGCGCACCGGTGCTCAGCTTGAACAGGTAGGTGCCGAAATAGAGCGTCGTCGCGCTGTAGAGGCCGATGGCGGTGTATTTGAATACGCCGAAGCCGAAGATCGCGAGAAACCCGCGGTTCTTGAAAGCAGCAAGCATTTCGCCTGCGTGCTGGCGCAACGTGAGCTTGGGCTCGCCGGTCCGCGCGTCGGCCTGCCGCATGTAGGGGATGCGGTTCTTCGTGCCGATCCCGCAGACCATGATTGCAAGGAAGATCAGCAGCGCACCGAGCCCTGCGAAATTCACGTAGCTCGCAGGGTTCAGCTGACCTTGCGGGAAGGCCTCGCTCTCGACGAAAATGAACGCGAGACTGAAGCTGGTGAAGCCGTATGCGCCGGCATAGCCGAACCAGTAGCGCAGGCTGAACAGCTTGGTCCGCTCCGAATAGACCTCCGTCAATTCCGAACCCATGGCGGAGGTGTTGATCTCGAAGGCGCTGATCGAGGCGCGCGTCGCGGCGGCGAGCGCGAAGATCCACAGGCCCAGCTGGACATGGCTCAGCCCGCCGGGCGGAAACCAGGTGAGGAAGAAGAATACGGTCGTCGGGATCGCTGCGGCGAACATGAAAGGGTGGCGACGGCCCCAGCGCGAGCGGGTGACGTCGGCCCAGCGCCCGAGGAACGGGTCGACGATCGCATCGACCAGCAGCGTGCAGGCAAGCGCCGTGCCCACGATCGCGGCGGGCACGCCGACGACCTGGTTGAAATAGAGCATCAGGTAACTGGAGAATGCGGCGCTCTTCACCCCGTTCGCCATGGCCCCGGCGCCGAACGCCAGGCGCGTCGTGCGCGTCAGCGGCGGGATGGGTGCGGACCCGTCGATCGAAGCGGTCATTCGGCGGCTTCCGCAGCGTCGGCAAGCTCTTCGACGGGATCGTACATGTCCCTGGCGCGCGCGCGCCGCTCCAGCAGCGAGTAATCGGGGAACATGGGATCGGCGACGTCGCGATAGGCGCGCAGATGCTGCTTCGCGACGGTGACCTTGTGGACCTCGGTCGGACCATCGGCGATGCCCATGACCAGCGAGCCGATCAGGCTGCCGACGAAGGGCATCTCGTTCGATACGCCAAGCGATCCGTGGATATGGATGCAGCGGTGCGCGATGTCGTGATAGACCTTCGGCATCAATGCCTTGATCGCGGCAATGTCCTTGCGAACCTTGCGATAATCCTGGTACTTGTCGATCATCCACGCGGTTTTGAGAACGAACAGCTTGAACTGCTCGAGTTCGATGTAGCTGTCGGCAATCTGCATTTGCACCGCCTGGTAATCCGCGATCGTGCCCGTGCGCGTAGTCCGGCTGACGGCGCGGCGGCTCATCGCGTCGAGCAATCGCCGGCAATTGCCGACGGTGCGCATCGCATGATGGACGCGCCCTCCACCGAGCCGGGTCTGCGAGATCGCGAACGCACCGCCCTGCTTGCCGAGCAGGTGGTCGGCCGGCACACGCACATCGGTGTAGCGGATGTAGCTTTCCGAGCCTTCTTCCTGCCCGTAGACCCCGACATTGCGGATGATTTCCACGCCCGGTGTATCGACCGGCACGATGAACATGCTCATCCGCTCGTGGCGTGGCGCATCGGGATCGGTGACAGCCATCACGATCAGGAAATCGGCCCACTTGCCGTTGGTCGAGAACCATTTCTCGCCGTTGATCTTCCAGTGATTGCCGTCGAGTTCGGCCTTGGTGACGAAGGCGGTCGGATCGGAGCCCCCTTGCGGCTCGGTCATGGAGAAGGCCGAGACGATCTCGTTATTGAGCAGGGGTTCGAGATACCGCTCTTTCTGTTCGGGCGTTCCGTAATGCGCGATGATCTCCGCGTTTCCGGTATCGGGAGCCTGGCAACCGAACACGATCGGCGCAAAGCTGGCGCCGCCCAGGATTTCGTTCATGAGACCCAGCTTGACCTGGCCGTAGCCCTGGCCGCCCAGTTCCGGGCCGAGGTGACAGGCCCACAATCCCTTGTCCTTGACCTCCTGCTGGAGAGGCCGGACGAGTTCGTTGCGGCGCGGATTCTTCACGTCGTAGGGATGGATGCCAAGCAGGCCCAGCGGCTCCACCTTCTCGCGGACGAATCGCTCCATCCAGTCGAGCTTTTCCTGGAATTCGGCTTCGGTCTCGAAATCCCACGCCATCGTCTCTCTCCCAACGGCCATGCTTTGCACGTGCGCGAATCGAGCATACCCGAAATTTAGAAGACGGCAATCTACCTATTTTCACGGGCAGTCGTGCAAACGTCCCAGAGGCCATCCCGAGATTGTTCATGGACCTATGCATCTGTCTTTCGGCTCCTTGGGCGGTAGCTGATGCCGATAGTTGCCGGAAAACTTCGACGACAGGCTCATGCGCACTGGAAAACCCTTCCTGCCTGTGCAATCCACGCGCATGGCCGGGTCGCGCAGATTGGGGCCGAAGAACTGATGACCAAGGCGTACAGCAACAAGGCATTGCCTTCCGGCACCATCCTGCGGGAATGGCGGCTCGAGGAAGTCCTCGGCGTGGGCGGCTTCGGCATCGTCTACAAGGGCCGCGGGATCTATTTCGACGAGCTCGTCGCGATCAAGGAATACTTCCCGAGTTCGATCAGCGAGCGCGACGCCGAAGCGACCGTCGTACCGATCGATTCCGATGCCGAGGAAGTCCACGCGCTCGGCCTGAAAAAGTTCGTCGAGGAAGCGAAGCTGCTGTGGAACCTGTCCACGCCCAGCCGCCATCCGAACATCGTGAGCGTGCGCAGTCTCTTCGAGGTTCATGGCACCGCCTACATGGTCATGGATTTCGAGGACGGCGTTTCGCTTACCGACCTGCTAAAGAAGGGCGAGACCTTCGACGAGGACAAGCTGCGCGAAATGGTGCTGCCCGTCGCTTCGGGCCTGGAACGTGCGCACCGTGTCGGCGTGCTCCACCGCGACATCAAGCCATCCAACATCCTGATTTCGGAAAGCGGCGCCCCGGTGCTGATCGACTTCGGATCGGCCCGCTTCGAAACCGAAGGCGTGACCAGCACGACGGTCACCTTCCACACGCCGCCCTACGCGGCGATCGAGCAATATGTGAAGACCTACGCGCAAGGGCCGTGGACGGATATCTATGCGCTCGGCGTGGTCCTCTATGGCTGCATCACCGGAGAGAAGCCGGCCGAAGTGCTCGAGCGGCTGCATGGCGAACAGGAACCGCCGTTGGTCGATGGCGACTGGCCCGGATACAGCCGCAAGTTCCTTGCCGCGGTCGATGCCGCGATGATCATCAAGCCGAGCGATCGACCGCAGTCGCTGGCCGAGTGGCTGGCGATGTTCGACGACGAGGGAGCGGATGCAGGTGCGGTCACGGCTGCAACCGGTTTCGACGAAGACGACGACGAGGCGACCCGGATCGTCCCCATGACCTCGAGCGAGACGATCGTGCCGGTCAAGCCGCCTGAACCGCAGGCCGAACCGCCTGCCGCTGTCGAGCCACCTGCGCCGGTGCCACCGCCTGCGACGAGCGCGGCGAAGCCCGAGACGCCGCTCGATCGCAAGGCCGAGGCCGTGATGGCTGCCGAAACCGCCGCAGCTGCCGCCGCGAGCAGGGGTGACACCGGATCGCGTGGCCGTCCGCCGATTGACCCGGCAGACGACACCGCGAAACCCGCTTCCGCAGGTAGCGACAAGCCGGTCCGGAAAAGCGGCACCGAGCCCGCCGCACCCAAGAAGTCGAAGATGCCGCTGTTCCTTGCCGGTGCCGTGGTCGTTGCGGGGGGTGCCTTGATCTGGGGTGCCATGGGCACAAGCGACGAGCCGCCGGCACCGGAGCAAACCGTCGCGGTGGAAGAAATCTCGCACGACGACGGGTTCGGGCCGGCGCTTACTCAGTTGGTCGCGCTTGCCCGCCAGAACGGCATCGACACCGATGCGGTCGAACTGCTCGAAACCCGAGCCCAGCGGATCGCTGGGCTGGAAGCCGAGAACGTGGCGATCGCGGAGGATCCGGCGCGCGAGAAGGACGTCAGCTTCAACCGCTTGCGGATCGCCGACATCACCCGATCGAGCCTGGGCGCGCTGGCTATGAGCCTCGCACGCGATCTCACTGCCGAAACGCGCCGGCTGGTCGCCGCGGCTCCGTGGGCCGATCCGCGGGTGGAGAATTCGGCGGCGGGCGAGAGCGTGCAATTGCAACAGATCGCCGCGCGGCTGGAGCAGTCGATGCGGGCATCGCGCCAGTCGATCGAGGCCCTGCGCGGAGCGGAATCGGCAGAGGATGCCGTCCCGCTGGCTCAGGCGATGATCACCAATTACGCGGCTTACAAGGCAGCGGTGGACGATGCGATCGAAGCCAGTCCGCAGGTCTCGGTCGAACCCACCGCGACCGCATCCGCACGCCCTGCTGCCACCGCCACCGGGACACCGATCGCGACGGAATCGCGCGAGGTCGTTCAGGAGACGAGCAGCGGCGGACGCCCCGTCGATGCCATCCGCGCCGATCTCGACCGGATTGCCGATACGGCTGAACGCTCAGCCAACGAGGTGATCCAGATTGCGCGGGCGCGCGACCCCGGTCGCAACGCCACCCCGGACCAGAAGCAGGCCTACGACACGCTGCAAGTCAACGCCAAGGCGGCCCGCGACTACAAGTCCTATCTCGACACGCTGAAACGGTCGGCCCGCGGCGCAGCCACCTCGGCCGATGCCGAGCGCTTGCTGGCGCAGGGGCGGCAGACCAACGATTACCTTTCGGCGGTGGTCAGGAGTTCGCGAGCGGCCCGCGCCAAGCTCGACTGAGCGCCTGCCGCAGGGATTGTGCCCGGCGGCTAGACCACCCGGACGACGATGACGCTGACATTGTCGGGTGCGCCTCGCTGCAGCGTCATTTCGACCAGGGTTTCGCAGGCTTGGCCCGGATTGGCAGTCGAAACGACGCGGCAGATCTCATCGTCCGCGACGCAGCGGGTCAGCCCGTCGCTCGCGAGAATGAAAATGTCGTTCGGCTGCGCGACGTCGACGACGTGATCGATTTCGAGGTCCTTGTCCGCACCCACCGCGCGCGTGATGACATTGGCGTCGGGATGGTGCACCGCCTCTTCGGGCGAGATCAATTTGTTGTCGACGAGCTTCTGCACCAGGCTGTGGTCGCGGGTGACTTGCGCGATCTCGCCGTTCCGTACCCGGTATCCCCGGCTGTCCCCCACCCAGAACATCACGTGTCGTCCGTCGTCGGCGATGAGCAGGCCGACCGCGGTGCTGCCCATCTTCTTGTTCGCCTCGCCGATCATCGCCTGGACCATCCTGGTATTGGCGGCCTGGAGCGCGGCCTCGATCTGTTGCAGCGCGGGGCCCAGTTCGATCTCGGTCACTGCGCTCTCGAGCGCGTCCACGACCATGCCGCTCGCGACCTCGCCGGCTTCATGGCCGCCCATTCCATCGGCAACGACCCACAGCGACTGGTCCGGTCGTTCGAGCAACGCGTCCTCGTTTACCTTGCGCTTGCACCCGACATCGGTGCGACTGGCAGACTGGAACCGCATGACGATTTCCTAGGCCTGCCCGGGGCGCTCTGGCAATGGCTCTCGTAGCCGCGAGCCTGCATTTGCGAGCAGGGCTTGGCCCATGCGCCCCCCGCATGGCATAAGATGGTCCGGACGCGTTATCATCCAAGGGGGGAACGAGAGCGTGCTGATTACGCTGGCTATCACGGTCGCGGCCATCGCTGCGTGCAATGCGGTCCATTTCCTGTCGCTGCGCCGACTGGCCCACGTGTTTCGCGACGAGGTTCCACCGGTCAAGCATCCGATGCTGGTCGTCTCTTTCGTGATCATGCTCATCCATCTGGTCGAGGTCATGATCTACGGGCTGGCGATGTGGGTCCTCGCCATGCTGGAGCGCGGCAAGCTCGCCAGCACGCACCCGATCGACTTCCACGGCCCGGCGGAATTCTTCTACTTCTCGATCGCAAGCTACACCACGCTCGGGATCGGCGACATCGTTCCCACCGGTCACCTGCGCATCGTGGTCGGGATCGAGGCCTTGCAGGGACTGATCCTGATCGCTTGGAGCGCGTCGTTCAGCTACCTCGTCATGGAGAAGTTCTGGAGCCGCCACGGCGGCAAGCTGCTCGACGACGCGTGAGCGATCGCCGCCCGGCTCCTCAGGCGGGAACCTCGAGCGAGCGTTCGCTGTAGGCGGTGGTCCATTCGTTCAGGTCGGCCAACATGATGTAGGACGTGGTCTGCAACTCCTCGGCGAGGCCTTCGATCGTGTCGATCTCGGACAGTCGGCGGGCGTTTTGGCGCAGCGCTGCTGCCGATTCCGCCGAGCGGCTGGCCTGCAACAGGTGTTCGCCATGGCCGCGCATGCCGAACACCGCAGCACCGGCAGCAGGGAGACCGGCGGTGAGCACGACCAGCAAATTGGTCATCGACTTCACGACCTCGTGCATCGCGAAATATCCGATGATGTAGAGGATGCAGGTTGCGATCACGAAGCCCATCAACAATTCGCCCACCTCGTGCAGGCGGTGATCGAGATGTCGCATACGCTCGGCATTGACGTCGTGATACTCGGCCTGCGGCATGACCTGTTCCTCGATCGCCGCCCGCGCCAGCGCGGCCACTTCGGCATCGGTCATGTCGCCGCCGGGACTCGCCATTTCGCGCCAGATTGCCGCGGCATACCAGCGGGTCCAGTCTGTACCGGCCTCGCGTCGGTGCGCACCGGATATGAAATCGGTCCGAAACGGCGGGCCCGAAAGGCCCGAGCGCTTGAGGTAGACCAGCGGCCGCAGGGATTCGGCAAGGTGGCGATATTGCAGCCACCGCCGATGCCAGTCGCCCTTCTTGCCCGCAGAGGTGTTGTAGAAGAGCAGGCCGATGAGCACGAGTTCGGTCATCACCAGGAAGATCTTGATCTCCGGTGCCAGCAGCCCGGTCAGCGCTACGATTACCGCGGCGGCGGACAGGGCGTAATTGGTGATGTGTCCCGAGCGGAACATCTGCGCATAACGGATGGCGAGGAAGTTCGCCCAGCCGTAGCTGCGCTCGAGCGGCATGCGCATCGACGGACGGAAACTGCGCCGCAGCACGGAACGTTCGCGCTCGATATCGGTCTCGATCGAATCCTGTAGCCACAGCGGCCGCGGCAGCTTCTTGATCCGCAGCAGCCAGAGGAGGACGGGATACTCGATCCTGTAATTCCGCCGGTTCTCGATCTCGGCATAGTAATCGAGGATCTGCGCGCGCTCGATCGATTCGTGCGGAGCGAGAATGTCGGCCAGCAGGGCGGTGAAATCCTCCTGGGTCGCGAGCGGAACATAGTCAGGATCGTCGAGCGTGCCGCCGCTGATAAGGCGCGGCTCCGAAGCCGTGCCATTGCCGCGGTCGATGTGGAGATGGATGACCGGGACATTCTCGCGCAGCGCCAGTTCGACCACATGCGCCGTTCCACCGGGCCCGTTGCCGGGCTCGCCGTCCCAGATCGCCACGATCACGTCCGATGCCGCGATCACGGCCTTGCCGACCAGCACGTAGGCATCGTGCGCCGTGCGGTCGCCAGGCAGCGTCATCACGGTATTGGCGTCGGACAGAAAGGTCTTGAACAGCGCCAGGTCCGCACCCTGGAAATCGCGCTCGTACTCCTCGATCTTGAAGGGCAGGAGAGCGCGCAATATGAAATCGTTGGCCTGCGCAGCCTCGGCCGCCAGCTGATCCGATCCGCTCGCCAGCGGCGTGTGCAGGCGGACGATGGGATCGTCGTCTGCGAAAATGGCGCTCTCACGCTCGCGCAGGTCGAAAGCTGCCTGTTTCAGCTGGGCGAAGATCCCCCGCAGCTGTTCGCGCACCGGCCCGGTGAGTTCTTCGCCGATCGCCTTCGCGCGGTGACCGGTGATCCCGACATTGAGCGCCAGCCGCGGGCGAGGCGGATGGTCGAACGTCTCCACGGACGCAGCCCTAGTCGAGGTCGGCGAATGCACGGACGCGGTGGGTGAGGACGATATCGCCCAGCTGGAGTTCGGACCCGGCTGCCAGCACCGTTGGCTCGTCGATTTGCTGGCCGTCGATGAAGGTCCCGTTCGTCGACTGGAGGTCGGTGACGACGAGTTCGCCCGCAGTAAGGTCGATCTTGCAATGCCGGCGCGAAATCCGCTTGTCGGAAAGGATGATATCGGCCGGTGCGGCACGACCGATCTTCGCGCCGAGCAGGCCGATCGGATGGCGGACCAGGGGCGCCTCCTCGGGTCCGATCTCGAGGCAGTGGATTTCGCTGCCATGCATCCGCCGCTCGGCATCGGCCGGTGTGTAGAACGCCGTCTGCTCGGTCTCCGAACCGGGCAGGGGTTCCGCGGCAGTGGGCTGCTTGGGGATGGACGGAATGTGCGCGGCCAATGGTTCTGGTGCCGGCGCGATCGGTTCACGACGCGGATCGGCCCGGTAGGCCGGCGCGGCTGGCGGATCGTCTGCCAGCAGAAAGCCGCGGCTCGGCCGCGCTGGCGCGGGACGAGTGTCCGCGGGCGGGCTGACGAGGTGGCGGATATCGCCGATCAGCCGCTGCCAGATGGCCGCATTGCGATCGCCGTCCCAGCTCGAAAGATCGGTCGTATGGGTCAGCTCGAACATGATCGGCAGGTCGCACGGTTCGATGATCACCGGGCACAGGATGCCCCGGCGGTCCGCCAGGGTGGCTTCGGCGCGGACCCAACGAGAGGCGACCGAACGCGGGGACCACAGGATCACCGCCGCCCTTGCTGCACGCAGCTGCTGCTCGATCACTTCGTCGAAGGTTTCGCCCGAATGGATTGCGGCATCCCACCACACTGAGAAGCCTTCGTTCTCCAGTCGCGCGGAGATGCGTTCCGCAGCGCTGCGGTCATCCCGGCTGTAGGATACGAATATGTCGTGCCCTCGCACAACCACTCCTTCCGATTGTCCCTGGCCGAAACGCAGTGCGCCGACCCCCTGTAATCCCGTCTGGAAGACCACGTGCGCCCCGTCATCGCATGTTGTTCGTGGCTTCGGCGCGGCAGGCTCATGCAGCGCTCAAGGGCAAGATCTTAAATTTTTTAACCGTGTCTCGCAAGTGCGAGAGAAACCAAAGCGCGCAGGTGACCTGAATCGGGATTCGCGGCCGAACACAGGATTTGCCTCCTTGAAAGGACGGGCGTCTTTCGGTGGCATTTCGATTGCGTGGCATGACGCGTGGTTGTAGCGGCCGTTGAAATGAAAGCGCATTTCGACGGCAACGACTTTCCGGACGGGCTCAAGAGCCTGTTCGAAAGCAGCAGGGTGTCGCTTTCCATTGCCGACTACACCGCGCCGGACTGCCCGCTGGTCGGTGTAAACGACATGTTCTGCGAGATGAGCGGGTACGAGGCCGGCGATGCATTGGGCCGCAATTGCCGTTTTCTCCAGCCGGAAGGCGGTGCGGGGCCGGTGCGGCAGCGGATGCGCGAATATCTCGCCGAAGATGGTCCTGGTAACGCCAAGTTCGTCGTACCCAATGTCCGGCGTGACGGCAGCCAGTTCCTCAACCTGCTCTACATGGCCAAGCTCACGCGCGACGGTAAGGTCCGGCTGGTCCTGGGCTCGCAATTCGCGATCGATGAAAATACGGGCGAGAGAGCCGGAGTGTACGATCTTGCCTTGCAATCGGACTTGCGCCAACTCAATCTTCTGACTGCCGACGACAACTGGGCGCTGCTCGGCAGTTACGACGCGCTGGCGTCGAGCCATTCGATAATCGCCCAGGCGAAGCTGGACTGATGAATGTGCAACCCGAATTGACGCCGGACGACAGGACCGGCTTTCCCATCATCGGTGTCGGTGCATCGGCTGGCGGCCTCGAGGCGCTGCGCGAGATGTTCGGCGGCTTCAAGGGACAGAGCGGCATGGCCTTCGTGGTCGTCCAGCATCTCGATCCGACCCATGAATCGCTGATGGCGCAATTGATCGAGCGGTTCACCTCGATGCATGTGAAGCAGGCGGAAGGCGGCGAGACGCTGGAGCCCGATCACGTATACGTGATCCCGCCCGGCCATGGTCTCGCGCTGAACGGCGGCATTCTCAGCCTCACCGAATTCACCGATCCGCGCGGCATGCGCCGGCCGATCGACGATTTCTTCGAAAGCCTGGCGGAGGATCGCGGCGAACGCGCGGCCTGCGTCATCCTGTCGGGGACCGGGGCGGACGGCAGTCGCGGTTTGCGCGCGATCAAGGAGCACGGCGGCCTGTGCGTCGTCCAGGAACCCGACACCGCAGCCTACGACGGGATGCCGACATCGGCGATCGGGACCGGGCTGGTGGATATCGTTGCCGAGCCCGGCAAGGTACTCGACACGCTGGCGAGCTTCTTCGATCGCGGGACGATCACCGAAGACCAGGTGGAAGAGGCGGGAGCGGTCGCAGATCACGTCGACGATCTGTGCGAAGTCCTGCGCGAAGCGGTCGGACACGATTTCTCGCGCTACAAGCGCAGCACGCTCAACCGCCGGATTGCCCGGCGCATGCAGGTCCTGGGGATAGAGGATGGGGCGGCCTATCTCGCGCGACTGCGCAGCGATGCGGACGAATGCGACGCGTTGTTCCGCGACTTGCTGATCAACGTCACCAAGTTCTTCCGCGACCCGGAAGAATTCCAGACGCTGAACTCGCTGGTCATCGATCGCCTGGTGGCCAATGCCCGCAATCGCGAGGAGATCCGGGTCTGGGTGCCGGGCTGTTCGAGCGGCGAGGAAGCCTATTCGCTCGCGATGATGTTTGCAGCCGCCAACGAACGTCACGGCAAGCACGCCTATGTCCAGATCTTCGCGACCGACATCGACGATGCGATGCTCGATATCGCACGATCCGCGACCTATCCGGCATCCGCTCTGACGGATATCCCGGCCATGTACCGCGACGAGTACATCATCGCCGGCAGCGACAAGTTCGCGATCGCCCCGCGCGTGCGGGACATGGTCCGCTTCAGCGTGCACAATCTCGTGCGCGATCCACCCTATTCGAAAATCGATCTCGTCAGCTGCCGCAACCTGCTGATCTATTTCGACGAATCGCTACAGGAAACCGCGGTCCCGCTGTTCCATTTCGCACTCAAACAGGACGGAGCCCTGTTCCTCGGTTCGTCCGAGGCGATCGGCCGTTTCGAAGATCTGTTCGAGCCGATCGATCGCAGCGCCCGGGTATTCCGTCGCAGGAGCGTGAAGGGCAACTACAGCCTGGTCCTGCCCAATGAAACGGGCGCTACCGCGCGGCGTCGTCGGTCGCCGCGGGAAACGTCGCCGCCGGTACGCGCGGGCAGCGCCGAAATCACCGCGCTGCGGATGGTCGCCGACAAGTACGCTCCGGTCAGCTTGCTGATTGATCGCGACGGTTGCCTGCTCGACCGCTGGGGGCCGGCAGCCCGCTTCCTCGATTTCCCCGAGCGGCTCGAACGTACGGTGCACGTCCCGTCGTTGGCGAGGCCGGGGCTGCGCGAACTGATCGGTCCGCTGATCCGCCAGGTCGGCGAAAGTGGCCGGCGTGCCGGTGCGAACGACGTCGAGATCCGCACGCAGTTCGGCGCGGTGCCCGCCCGCGTGGTCTGCGAGAAGGTGGACGAAAGCTCGTTCCTCTTCGTCATCCGGGAAACCGGCGAGCTCAAGGTAGCGGACGACGACTTCGACGAGATCGATCCGGAAGACGGCCAGCGCCAGTTCCTCGAGGAAGAGTTGCAACTGACGCGCCATCGGCTTCGCTCGACGGTCGAGGAGCTCGAGACGAGCAACGAGGAGCTGAAGAGTTCCAACGAAGAAATGATGTCGATGAACGAGGAGCTCCAGTCGACCAACGAGGAGCTGACCACGGTCAACGACGAATTGAAGAACAAGGTCGACCAACTCACGGTCGCCAATGCCGATCTGCGAAATTTCTTCGACAGCACGCAATTGGCCGTTCTGGTCGTCGATGCCGAGATGAACCTGCGCAGCTATACCGATGCTGCCCTGGATCTTTTCCCGATCGGAGCAAATTTCATCGGACGGCCGCTCGCCGACCTGCCGAGCAAGCTCGACGCACACCGGTACGTGGACGATGCGCGTGCGGCCGCGATCGATGGCGAGCAGACCGAAACGAGTATCCACTCGGCCGTTCTCGGTGCCGAGTTCATCCTGCGAGTACTTCCCTATCGCCTGCTCGACGGAAAGATCGATGGTGCGACGCTGGTGTTCACCGACGTTACCGAGGCACTTTCGCTCGAGCGCAACCTGCGCGAAGAGCGCGAACGCCTGCGCCTGGCGCTGGAGGTCGCGGAAATCGGCATCTGGGAATACGAGCCGGCGACCGATCGGATCATCCTCGACGAGACTGAGCGCCGCCTTCTTGCCCTTTCGCCCGACGATCCCGGCGATTCCATGGAACGGATCCTCGCAAGGTTGACCACGGAAGATCGCGACCGGATCAACCGGGCGCTGCGCATGGCGATCGAGGGCGGTCAGGAGTTCGACGAGACTTTCCGCCTGCCGCTGGGCGACGGCGAATATCGCTGGCTTCACGGCCTCGGCAAAAAGATCGACATTGCCGGTAAACGCAAGTTCATCGGTACGACCTTCGACATCACCTCCGATCGCATCCTGCTCGATCAGCGCGAACTGATGATCCGCGAGATGAACCACCGGGTGAAGAACCTGTTCTCGGTCATCGCCGCAATGATCACGATCGCCGCGCGCGAGAAGGACGACGTCGAAAGCTTCGCCGAGAGCCTGCGCGAACGCATTCATGCGCTCGGCCGGTCACATTCGCTGACCAATGAAGCGGGCGTTAGCGGTGAAGGCCGGGTCCAGCTCGACCACCTCGTCGATACGGTCATCAAGCCGTCGCTGGCCGGTCAGTCGATCGACACCGATGGCGAACCGCTGACGATCGAGAACTACCAGATCACATCGCTCGCACTGATCCTGCACGAATGGGCGACCAATGCCAGCAAGTACGGGGCGCTGGCGACGAAAGACGGCTCGATTCGCGTCGAGTGGGCCGAAACGGACGGCAATGTCGAACTCACCTGGACCGAGCAGGGTAGCGCTGTCGGCAATAACGAGGAACCTGCGACCCCCGGATTCGGGACGCGCCTGGTCGAAACGGCCGCACGGCAGCTCCAGGGCAGCGCGACCGGTGGCCCGACCGAGGATGGTTACCGGCGAACGCTCACTTTCCCGATGGCGACAACTACCGGCTGAGGCAGGTCAAGCCTGGCCCAGTGCTGCCGAGAGAGCCGCACGGATTTCGTCCGGCGATACCGGCTTTTCCAGCTTCTGTGCGCTGGCGAACTCCTCGCACAATTCACGATGCGAGAGATTGGCGCTGACGAAGACGATCGGCCGGCCGTGTTCGGCTACCTTGCGCGCGAGCGGCCATACCGGCTCGCCGCCGACGTCGATATCGAGCAGGGCGACATCGGGTTCCGAACCGTCCAACTGTTCCAGCGCACCGGTCACGGTCGTGGAATCGGAATGGACCTGATAGCCCAGATCCTCGACCATCATCACCAGGTCGAGCAGGACCATCGCCTCGTCATCGACGACCATCACGCTCTGCATGTCGAACCTATCCATATCCCCATCAAGCCGGATAACTGACGATCGGCGGATCGGGTTCCTGCCGAACTGCGCGGAAAACCGATTTACCCGGCAATTGCAGCGCGTTCGCGTCACGAATGCGTCACAACCGCGCGCCAAGGTCCGTTCGAGCAGGGGCAGCGGACATGAACGTGGTCAACATATTCCTCACCGATCCGATTGGCGAGACGCTCGACCCGTTCGAGCAGGACCAGGCATGCTTCGTCTTCGACTGGCTGCCCAAGGATGGCCCGCGCCGGCTGGTCGAGGGGCCTGTCTGGGCTTTCGTCGACTGGGTCATGGACGATATCGCCGGGCTCGAGATGTGCCGCCGCCTGCGCGCCGACCCGCGCACCAGCGATGCGCATATCACGATGGTCCTGGAAGAGGATGATGACGAGGATCGGCGCCGGGCGCTCAAGGCCGGGGCGGACGATTACATGATCGGTCCGATCGACAGGACCGCGGTGCTCGACCGGGTGCTGGCGTTGCAGGCAGCGCCGCAGCACCGTCACGCGGCCCGGCTTATCGAGAACGGCCCGCTTGCCATCGACATGGTCGCCCTGCGCGCGAAATGGGGCGGCGTTCCGCTGGACATCCGGCCGAACGAATTCCGCCTGCTGCGCTTCTTTGCGGAGAATGCCAATCGCGTGCTCGGTCGGCAGGACCTGATCGCCGGGCTCGGCAAGCAGGAGCCGGCGATTGACGAGCGGACGGTCGATGTGTGGATCGGGCGACTACGACGCGCCTTGCGCCGGGCGGGGGCGGGCGATCCGCTGCGCACCGTGCGATCGGTCGGCTACGTCCTCGACCTCTGACTCCCCCAATCGTCGCAGCCGGTAAAAAACCGCCCCCGTCATTGCGACGAGGGCGGCCAGGCGGGGTCGGGACTACAGGGACCCTGTCCGTGTCGAGAGATCAGAACTCCGTCGAGATGCCGAGCGAGACGCTGGTCCCGACGCGGTAGCTGTTTATCTCGATCCGGTTGTCGGCATTGGCCTGGTATTCGAAGTTGTCGCGGCCGACAATGTTGCGCACTTCGAATTCGACTTCGAACGGCCGCCCGAACGCATCGACCTCGCCGCGCGCCACGAAGTCCACCGTCAGTCCGGGATTTTCTATCACGTCGGGACGCTGGAATCCGCGGCTGGTGACGCGGTTGCTCGCATAGTTGAACAGCACGGTCATCTGCTCGGTTCTGTCCGTGTCCTCGATGCCGATCTGGAAGTTGGCCAGGTGGTCCGATTGTCCGGTCAGGCGGTCGCCGTCGTCGAAAAGCAGCGAGGCATCGGTCTGGCCGGACGGCGGAATGAAAGTGATATCCCCTTCGGCCACCGCGATGTCGGACTGGGTATAGGTGTAGTTGGCGATCAGCATCAGCTGCTTGGTCTCGAACCAGCCGCCCCAGTCCGCCAGGTCGATGCCATAGACCGCGTCCAGTTCCGCGCCCCACAGTGTGGCGGCCGGCGCATTGGCGAAGCTGGTCAGCGTATCGCCCGCGGCAGTCGTCACGAATGCCTCGATCGGGTTGTCGATCTTCTTATAGAAACCGGCAAGGCTGACACGGTTGGCCCCGCCGAGGTAGTATTCGGCTCGGCCCTCGAAATTGGTCAGCTGGCTGTCGGTCAGGAACGGGTTGCCGCGATAGGCGCGGTTCGATTCCGGATCGAAGTAGAGCTGTTCGACCAGCTCGCGGAACTGGGGCCGGGCGATCGTCTTCGATGCGGCGGCGCGCAGTTGCAGGCTGTCGGTGACTTCCCAGGTGATGGTCGTCGCGGGAAGGATGTAATTTTCCGCGTTGTCGGTCGGCGTCGCTCCGACGATCGGCTCGTTGAAGATCGTCTGGTCGAGCGCGACGGTTTGCTTGGCGTCCTCGTAGCGTGCGCCGATTTCCACCGTCAGCCGGTCGGCGGGAAAGATCCGCGCCATGGCGTAGGCACCGTGGACTTTCAGCGCGGCGTCGAAAGCCGGAAACTGGCTCGTTTCGTCGAGCCGGATGTTGAAGGCGGCAAGGCTCGCCCCGTTGATGATGTCGCCCGGGCGGCGCAATCCGATGTAGGGCACGAAGCTGTCGTCGAGCACGTCGCCCTCGGCGCGGGGGGAATATTCGCGGCGAACGGAATAGCGCGAGGTATCGCTGTAGGCGTAGCCGACCGTCGCGGTGACCAGATCACCGATCTGGTAGCTCGCGTCGATGCTTCCGAACCAGAGCTTCTCCGTCAGATCGTCGAAGCTGACCGAGGTAAGCCCGGTGTCGCTCTGGCGGTTGAGATAGACCGCATATTCGCTACCCAGCGGACTGTCGGCGAAATTGGTGCGGGTGTAGCTGAAGGTGGCGTTGAACGGCGCCTCGCGATCGGTCTGGGCGTAGCCACCGCGCAGGTCGAGCGAGAACGGGCCGAACTCGAATTCGCCGACCAGCTGGCTGTCGATCAGCTGGCGCTCGAACCAGGCGGTGTTCTGCTCGGCGAAATCGAAGCCGGTCTCGCCCAGTTCGAACTTTGTGCCGGTGGCGAGCCGCGCGGTCTTGAGCGTGTCGCGGATGTAGAGGTTGGTCCAGCGGATCGTGTGTTCGCCAAAGTCGAGCCCGAAGCCGAGCAGCCCGTTCACCAGCACGTTGTTGTCGGTAATGAAGGTGCTGAAGTCCTCGGTCAGTACCGACAGGTCGGTATTGGCTGCCTGGCTGATGACGGTGCGGTTGCGCCAGCCGTTCTTGATGCTGGCAGTCGCGATCACGCCGAGGAAATTGCCGTCGCCGATTTCGAACGATGCGCCCCCGGTGATCGAGCCGGAGAAATTCGCCGGCAGGTGGTTGTCCTTCTGGAGCGTGACGAGGTTGAGGGGGAAGATCTGGCTGGCGATGCCTTCCTGCACCGCGATGCTGGAATCCTCGATCCGCTCGCCGCTGTCCCAGAAAGCCTCGAGGTTGGCCGGGATGTCGCGATTGCCGTTGTCGAAGCCGAACGGGTCGAGGTCCGATCCGTAATATGTCAGTCCGTCCTCGAGCGCGGTCAGGCTGTCGCCGCCGACGCTGGCGCTCAGTTTTAGGAAGTTCTCGGTCGGGATGGCGCGGGTCGTCAGGTTGATCACGCCGCCGCCGAACTCGCCGGGGTAGTTGGGTGAATAGGTCTTCTGGACCAGGCTCGAAGCGACGACATTGGTCGGGAAGATGTCGAGCGGGACCACGCGGCTCAGCGGTTCGGGGCTGGGCAGCGGCAGGCCGTTCAGCAGCGCGAGCGAATAGCGATCGCCGAGGCCGCGCACGAAGACGCGCCCGTCACCGACCACCGAGAGACCGGTGACGCGCGTCAGCGCGCCGGCGATATCGCCCTCGCCGGTCCGCGCGATGTCTTCGGCGGTCAGCACGTTGAGCACCTGGCTGGAAGAGCGGGTGGCATCGCGGAAGCGGCGCCCGGTCACGACGATCGTACCGCCCGGGGCCGAAATTTCCGGTTGCTCGACCTGTTCGTCCTGCGCGACCGGCTCGATCGCCTCGTCGATGGTGTCCTCGTCGCTCTGCTGCGTGCTGGGATCCTCGCCCGGCGGAATGCCGATATCCTGCGCGAAGGCAGTGGCGGGTATGGTCAGCGCGCTGGTTACGAGAAGCAGGCCTGCGAAACGCGTGCCGGTCGACATGGTCGGGAACCCCCTGATGGAAAATCGAAGCGGGGCTCGTCCGGGCCCCGGAAGTGGTGAGGGGAGGGGCGGGCCGCCCAAGGCGGCGAGCGCGACCCTCCCCCGATGTGTCATGCGATCAGTAGACCGGCAGCGTGGTGCACGCTCCGGTGCTGCTGCCGAGGTCGAGCGTCGCCGAGTTGCAGGTCCAGTTGCGATACCAGCTGTCGTTCGCACTCGAGACCGCGCCGATGAAGGTTGTGGTGTCGAAGTAGGATGACAGAGTCTTGGGATCGAAGGCCGGGACCGTCGTGGTGTAGAACAGGCCGGTCAGCGTGATGGTCGCCGCCGCATTGTTGTTCGAACCTGCGTCCCACTGCCCCTGGACCTGTGCATTGGTCACGCCGGCGTCGCCGCGGAAGGCACTCGCCGGATCGCAATCGGCCTGGATCGAGTAGAAGTCCGGATCGGCCGAAAGCGTCACCATCTCGTCGATGCGGATGCAGGTCTCGTTGTCGGTGTCGATCACGCCATTGGCGAGCACCAGCTTGGCGCCGCCGCGGGCCCGCACCACCTGGGAATTGGCGGTGCTGCGCTCGATGAAAGTGAAGTTCGCGACCTGCAGGACCGTCTGCGGCAGGGCGGCTGTCGAGAAGTCGCCATCCGGCGAATCGAGTTCGATCAGATTGTCGCCGCCGTTCGTGCGCTGGGCGCCAATGACGTACTGCAGGTTCGCCTTCGCGCCGGTGTCGACGTCGAAGCTGTCATCGTCGGCGCCGACGGCCACGACGTATTTCATGTTCACGCTGCCGCCGAAGAATTCCATGCCGTCGTCCGAGCTGTTGAACGACTGGAAGTGGTCGATCGTGGTGCCCGAGCCGATGCCGCCGGTGGTCAGCGACTGCAGTTCCTTGCCCGGCGCCAGGCTGAAGCCCGAATAGCGGATCTGGAAATACTTCATCGTGCCCGAGCTGTCGGCCGAGTCGGTGCCGCCGAACAGGGTGACCGTGTTCGCACCCTCGAGTTCCTGCTCGCAGCCGGCCTGGTTGAACGGCGCGCCGGTGTCGGAGTTGACCCCGCCACGGTTGAAACCGCCGAGACGGCAGTCGGAAACCGGTGCCCGGCCAAGGAGCACGAAGCCGCCCCACTGGCCGATCGAGCTGTCGGTGCTGAGGCCGAGGACGTTGTCGCGGCTGGTGAAGACGATCGGGCGGGTGGCGGTGCCGACCGCGTTGATCTTGTTGCCGCGATTGACGACGAGGAAGCTGCGGCCGGTGCCGCCGAAGACCATCACGCCAGCTTCCATGCCGAGTGTCACGCTGGTTCCGGTGCTGGTCGCGCCGCGATCCGTGCCGACGTCGACACGGCCCGGCAGCGAGTAGAGCAGGCCCGCGATGTAGGGCAGGGTGTCGTTGGTATCGATTACCGCGGGCAGTTCGCAGACGCGATAGGTGCCCGTCGGGCCGGTGATCGTGCCGGCATCGGTCAGCCCGCCGGTCGAGTTGATGGTCGGGCATCCGGCCGCCGCGACCACGCCGGTCGAGCCGGTCGGCGTCGGGGTCGGCGTTGGCGTCGGAGCGGGGTTGTTTATGATGATGTCGCCGCTGGTTCCGGGCGAGACGATCTCGTCGCCGCCGCAGCCGGCGAGTGCTGCCAGGCTGCAACCGATGACGATGGTACGCTTGAAGTTTTTCACGAGATTGGCCCCCTCATAAGGCGAGAATCGAGACGACCCGGACGGGTGTCGCAATTCGCGAGGTAGGACCCTTGCGTGACAGTTTGTTTGCAGATTCCCTTACGTTTTCAACGACATGAAAAAGACCGCAATGTGACAATTATGACCGCACCTGCGCGGGCACAGGCAAATGTTACGCTTCGATGACAATGTTTCATTTTTATTGCAGCCGGGCTCGTCCCGGCGCAGTCTCCGGCACAGGTAATACGTGGGAGAACTGCCATGATGATCACCGCCAGCCTCGCTTTGGCCTTTCTTGCAGCCGGTCCGGCAGGTTCCGTCGAGGAAGTCGACGTGGCTTTCGAAAAGCTTGCAGCCGGTCAGAACGCAGCCGCGATCCGCCAGATCGAAGACAACGACAATCTGCGCAGCGACGATCCGGCGCGGCTCGTGAACCTGGGCGTTGCCCATGCGCGCGAGGGCGACCTGGAAGCCGCGCGGGCCTATTTCCGTGCGGCCATGTTCAGCGACGATCGCCAGATGCTCGAGACCGCGAGTGGCGAGTGGGTCGACTCACGCGTCCTCGCTCGTCAAGCCCTGGCGCGGATCGATGCAGGGCGGTTCGACGACCAGCCCAGGATGGCAGCCCGGTAGCGCTGTTTTCCACACGGAATTCTATCGGGGCCCGCCTTCAACGGCGGGCCTTTTTCTTTGTCGTGTTCAGCCGTTTGTCACCATCGTGTCATGTAGAGTATCCAGGGGAACTGGACGGAGGGCGCGATGATTCTTGGCGCGAGCCTGCGGTCCTGCATCCTGGCAGGGTTCGCATGCATGTCTGCCCCGGCGTGGGCGGACGTATTGGAAATTTCAGGCGAAAGCGCGCATTGGGTAACCGGCGATCGCGCCGGTGTGCCCGTCGATGGCATGCCGGTCGCAGTGGCGGATGCAGAAGGCGTGCCTCTGCCGGCCGAAGCCATTGCCGATCCGCAAGTCCATGCTCGCGCCGTACCGGTGAACTATAGCGCGAAGGTGGCCGAACTCGCCGCTCGCTATGACCTCAGCCCGGTGCTGATCGAGGCGCTGGTCTGGCAGGAAAGCCGCTGGAACGCGGGCGCAGTGTCGCCGAAGGGCGCGCAGGGTCTGGCCCAGCTTATGCCGGGCACGGCCCGCGAACTCGGTGTCGATCCGCGCGATCCCTTTGCCAATCTCGAAGGCGGCGCGCGATACCTGCGTGCGCAGCTCGACCGGTTCGACGGCGATCTCGAAAGGGCGCTGGCTGCCTACAATGCGGGGCCCGGCCGGGTCGAGCGCGCCGGCGGCGTGCCCGACATCCGCGAAACCCGGAACTACGTGGCGGCGATCATGACCCGCCTGTCCAATCACTCACGGAGCGAATGACCTTGACCCAATTGCTTGCCCGCCTGGCCGCGTTCGTCGCGCTTGCCGTCCCTTCCGCGGCCATGGCCCAGACTGCCGATCCCGCGGGCTCCGGTCCGATCGTCGCCGCGCTCGGCTGGCTGCAGGGAACGCTGCTCGGCAATGTCGCGACGGCGGTCGCGGTGATGGCGGTTGCCGCGGTCGGCTTCATGATGTTGACCGGACGCCTGAACTGGCGCTTCGGCGCGACGGTGATCATCGGCGTCTTCATCCTTTTCGGCGCGGCCTCGATCGTCGCCGGTATCCAGGGCGTGGCGGCCTGACATGAGCGACGTGCCGACATCGCTGGTCCGGCATCCGGTCCACCGCGCGCTGACGCGGCCGCAGATGTTCGCCGGCGTCACTTATAATTTCTTCATCATCAATGCCGCGGTCACGACCGAGATCTTCCTCATCACGGGAAGCTGGTTCGCGATCCTCGCCGCGCTGGTGATGCACGGCGTCGGCTATTTCGCGTGCCTGCGCGAGCCGCGCATCTTCGACCTCTGGCTGACCAAGGTCAGCAAGTGCCCGCGCGTGAAGAACTACCAGCGCTGGGGCTGCAACAGTTACGCCGCGTGACCGGCGGGAAGGAACCGACGCGATGAGCAAGTGGAAGGGAGCAGCGGCCTGGAGCGCGAAGGAAGCGCGCGCCGGCGACCGGCTGCCCTATGCCCGCCTTCTCGACGAGCACACCGTGCAACTGCGCGATGGCTCGGTGATGACCGCGCTGCAGGTGCCCGGCCTGCTGTTCGAGACCGAGGATACCGACGCGCTCAACGGCCATGCGGCGACACGCGAGGTCATGCTCCGCTCGACGCTCGATGCGCGCTTCGTGCTCTATCATCACGTCATTCGGCGCAAGGTCGAGGTCGCACTCGATACCGAGTTTCCCGATCCGCTGAGCCGCCACATCGATGCGCGCTGGAAGGAACGGCTGGGTTCGGGATCGCTGTTCATCAACGACCAGTTCGTCACGCTGATCCGCCGTCCCGCACGGGGCAAGGCGGGCCTCGCCGAACGTGCCAGCAAGGCGTGGTCCAGAAAGGGCAAGCGCGAGATCGAGGCCGATCCGAAGGACATTCGCGCGCTCAAGGCCGCGGCGACCGGCCTCGTCGCCTCGCTCCAGCCCTATGGCGCACAGCTGCTTGGCGATTACGCGAACGGGCAGGGCGGCACCAATTCCGAAATGCTCGAGTTGCTCTCGGCGTTATACAATGGCGAGATGCGCCCCGTGCGCCGCCCGGTGGACGACACCGACATCGGCCAGATGCTGCCCTATCGCCGAGCGAGCTTCGGGCTCGACGCGATGGAACTGCGCGGGGCGGGCGAGCCGGATTTTTCCGCCATTCTCGGCCTCAAGGATTATCCCGAGGCGACCAGCCCGGGGATGCTGGACGCCTTGCTGCGGCTGCCGTTCGAGATGGTGGTCAGCGAAAGCTACGCGCCGGCGGAACGCCAGACCGCGCGCGAGCGGATGAACCTGTCGATCCGGCGCCTGCGCTCGGCCGACGAGGAAGCGGCTGCGGAACGGGCCGACATGCTCGCAGCGCGCGACGCGCTGGGCAATGGCGCGGTCGGCTTCGGCGATCATCACCTGACGGTGCTGGTGCGCGAAAGCGACCTGGCCCGCCTCGACGAAGCGAGCGCGGCCTGTGCCGCCGCCCTGGCCGACACCGGCGCGATCGCGGTGCGCGAGGATACCAATCTGGAGCCGGCCTTCTGGGCGCAATTCCCCGGCAACGAGGGCTACATCGTGCGCCGCGCGCTGATCAGCTCGGCCAACATGGCGAGCTTCGGGAGCCTGCACGGCTTTGCGCTCGGCCAGCCCGAAAGCAATCACTGGGGCCAGGCGGTCACCCTGCTGCAGACGACCAGCGCGACGCCCTTTTTCTTCAATTTCCACCACGGCGACCTCGGAAATTTCTCCGTCATCGGCCCGTCGGGTTCGGGCAAAACGGTGGTGATGAACTTCCTCGCCGCGCAGGCGCAGAAGTTCAGGCCGCGAACGATCTTGTTCGACAAGGATCGCGGTGCTGAGCTGTTCGTGCGCGGCATCGGCGGACGCTATGAACGCATCGTCTCGGGTGCGCCTTCGGGCTTCAACCCGATGGCCTTGCCGGACAGTCCGGCCAACCGCGCCTTCCTGCGCGACTGGCTCTCCGTTCTGCTCGCCGCCGACGGTCCGGAGGAACTGGCGACGATCGCGGGTGCGGTCGACGCAGCCTATGCCAACGACGCTTCGCTTCGCCGCCTGCGTCATTTCAAGGAACTGCTCGCCGGTGCGCGCCGTCCGCAACCCGGCGATCTTGCCGACCGGCTTTCCGCCTGGATCGGCAACGGCGAGCATGGCTGGCTGTTCGACAACGAGCGCGACGAGCTGGACCTGTCGACCCGCGTGCTCGGTTTCGACATGACCGCGCTGCTTGAATCGCCGCGTCTGCGTACGCCGGTCATGATGTACCTGTTTCACCGGATCGAGGAGCGGCTCGACGGCGAGCCGACGATGCTGCTGATCGACGAAGGGTGGAAAGCGCTGGACGATGCGGTCTTCGCTGACCGCATCCGCGACTGGCTCAAGACGCTGCGCAAGCGCAATGCGCTGGTCGGCTTCGCCACCCAGAGCGCGCGCGATGCGCTGGAAAGCAAGATCGCGACCGCGCTGGTCGAACAGACGGCGACGATGGTCTTCATGCCGAACAGCCGCGCGCGTCCCGAAGACTATTGCGACGGCTTCGGCCTGACGCAGCACGAGCTCTCGGTCATTCGCACGCTGCCATCGCACAGCCGCGCCTTCCTGGTGCGCCAGCCCGACGCGAGCGTCGTCGTGCGGCTCGACCTGTCGGGCGCGCCCGAAGTGCTCACCGTGCTGTCCGGCCGCGAGCAGAGCGTGCGCCGGCTCGACCTGCTGCGCGAGGCTGTCGGCGACGCGCCGGCCGACTGGTTCCCGACGCTCACCGGCACGGCATGGCCGGGCGGGGCGAACGATAGCGGCGCCGACGACGGCGACGACTTCGCCTTCGACAGGGCCGCCGAATGAACGCGACCTGCCAGGGCGCCGCCCAGGAGGCAGGCACCGGGGTCGGCGCGGCACTGCGCGCGGTCGACTGCACCGCGAGCGAGATGACCGCGAGCGCTTTCGGCCGCCTGTTTGCCAGTGGCGGGGCGCTGGGCACCGTGCTCACGATCCTGCTCACGCTGTTCATCGCCTTCTTCGCGATCGCGCTGCTGCTGGGCCGCACGAACCTGTCGGTGCGCTCGCTCACGCCGCGGATGATGACGTTGGGGCTGGTGCTGACCTTTGCGACCAGCTGGCTCGCCTATCAGAGCGTGGTGTGGAACCTGGCAACGGGCGCGCCGGACGAGTTGGCGACGATCATCGCCGGGACCGACGGTTCGGCGACGCAGGTCTTCGCGAGCAAGCTCGATGTCGTCTTCCTGGCAATTCAGGAGACAACCCAGGGGACGCAGGATTTCTCCGCCTTCTCGCCGCCGGGAATGATGTGGCTCGGCGCAATGCTGTTGCTGCTCGGAACTGTCGGCGTTCTGGTCACCGCGCGCATAGCGCTCGCGGTGCTGGTCGCGATCGGTCCGGTCTTCGTGGTGATGGCGCTGTTCAACGGGACGCGGGGACTGTTCACCGGCTGGCTCAAGGGGCTGGTGATGCTGGCGGTCGTCCCGATCTTCGTGGTGCTCGGCGGCTCGATCATGCTCGAACTCGCCGTACCGATCCTCGCCGCGCTCACCGCGACGCCCGGGGCGATCGACCCGCAGGCCGCGATGGCTTTCTTCGTGATCGGCGCGGTGCATTGCGCGCTGATGGCGATGATGGTGAAGGTCGGCGGCACGATGGTATCGGGCTGGACGGTCTTCGGCCTTGTGCCCGATGCGATGGACAAGCCAGTGCGCGGGACTTCCGCTTCGGGCGCGTCCCCGGCAGCAGCCCAGGCCTATGCACGGGCGGCGGCAACGCCTTCCCAACGAAGCGAGCCCTCGCGCCAGATCGCCATTCCTGCAACCGGCACGCTCACCGCCGCAAACGACAGCGGCGCTTCAGGGTCGGTCAATCGCACGACAGTCATCCAGTCCGGATCGGCGGCAGCACCCGCCACGACCGCGAGTTCTGTTGCACCGTCCCGCGTGCAGGGAATCGGAAACCGGTTCCGGCCCGCCAATATTCGAACGGAGAAGTTCTCATGATCCGCGCGGCTCTCATCACCTTCGCGCCTCTTGCCCTGCTCGCTGTCGCATCGCCGGCATCCGCGCAGGACAGTCGGCTGGTGGAAGTGGCCTATGACGAGGCCCAGGTCTTCCGGCTGGAAGGCCGCGTCAACGTGCAGGCGACGATCGCCTTCGCAGACGACGAGCGGATCGAGAACGTCGCCATCGGCGATTCGCAGAGCTGGCAGATCACGCCCAACAAGCGCGCGACGCTGCTGTTCGTGAAGCCTCTTTCGCCCAGTGCTAGCACCAACATGACCGTCGTCACCGACAAGCGGACCTATCTGTTCGACCTCGTTGCCGGCCCCCGCTCGAAGCCGGTCTATGTCCTGCGCTTCAGCTACCCGGAAGAAGAGCGCAAGGCAGCATTGCAGCTGGCCCAAGGGCCGAGCGCGGAAGAACTCGCCGCTGCCACCGCGCCGGAACAGATCGTCGATCCGGCGGAACTCAATTTCGCCTGGACGACGAGCGGCGATGCCAACCTGCTGCCGGCGCGCAGCTACGACAACGGCACGGCGACCTATCTCAGCTGGCCTGCCGGCCGCGCGGTACCGGCGATACTGATCAAGGATGCCAAGGGCACCGAGGGCCCGGTCAATTTCACCGTGCGCGGGGACACCATCGTGGTCGACGGCGTTCCGCGCGAGATCGTGCTGCGCTCGGGCAAGGATGCCGCGCTGCTGGTCAACGCCGGCCCGGCGCGAGCCGACCGTCCCCTAAGCAGCGGCAACAAGGCTGCCCTGGCCGCCAACATGGAGAGCAACTGATGCGCCTCGCGATGCGCCTGCCCGCGCAAAAGGGCTCCGATGGCGTCGCCAACGATGTCGATCCGCGCGACGAGGGTACGCCCGATGTCACCGATCTCGCCAATCGCGTCTCCTATCCGGCAGTCGCCAATCGCAACACCCGCAGCGACGGCATGGGCCTTGCCGCAGGTGTGCTGATCGTCGCGGCGCTCGGTGCGGTGACGCTCTGGAGCATGAATGCCGCCCGGGTCGAGCCGCAGCAGGGCATCGGCGGCGAAGTGCAGCCGGGCCCCGCACCCGATGCCATGCCCTACGTTCCGCCCGAAGCGGTCACGGTCGTGCAGCCGGTCGAAACGCTCGCCGCCGCTCCGCAGCCGGTCGGCATGCCGCCGCCGGTCACCGCCTATGCTCCGGCCCAGCAGGCCCAGCCGTCGGGCAATCGCTACGCTTCGCCGACGGTCGTCTTCGACGCAGGCGCGATGCCGGTGGGCATAGTTCCGGCAGGCGAGGCGGTAGCTGCAGGGGAAGGAACCGCGGCAGCAGGCGGTTCGGCCAACGATTTCGCCAGCCGGATCGGCGGCGTGGGTGGTGCGCCCGCGCAAGCGAGGGCAATGGTCAATCCGCAGACCACGGTGACGCAGGGAACGCTGATCCCCGCGATCCTCGAAACCGCGATCGATACCAACGTCCCGGGCTATGTCCGCGCGGTCGTCAGCCAGGACGTGCGCAGCTTCGACGGCAGCCGCGTGCTGGTCCCGCGGTCGAGCCGCCTGATCGGCCAGTATCAGTCGGGGATGCAGGGCGGGCAGAAGCGCGCCTATGTCATCTGGACCCGTCTGATCCGGCCCGACGGCGCCTCGGTGCAGCTCGCCTCGCCTGCGATCGGCTTCGACGGAACGACCGGCCTGCAAGGCAAGGTCTCGGGTAACGGTTTCTTCAAGCGCTTCGGCTCGGCCATGCTGCTGTCGGTCGTCGGAGGCCTGTCGACCATCGCGTCGGGCGGGGCATCGGTGGTGCTCGGCGGCGCGGGTTCGTCGGCAGCGGCCACTGCCGCGGAGCAGGACGGACAGCGCAGCCCGACGGTGCGCGTGCGCCAGGGCGAGCCGATCCGCATCTTCACCGCGCGCGACCTCGACTTCAGCCAGGTCAGCGGCTGAGGCAAGTCCAGCGATGAGCGCCGATATCCATTCCCTGCCAAGCGACAACCCGGTCGAGCGCAGCGTCTATCTCGACGCCTACCTCGCTCCATTCCGCGAATGGCTCGAGCGCGACACGGTGACCGAGATCCTGGTCAACCGGCCGGGCGAGGTGTGGGTGGAAGATGCCGCCCAGCCGGGGATGCAGAGGATCGAGACCGACGCGATCGACGACCGGCTCGTCCAGCGGCTCGCCGAACAGGTCGCGCGGGTCAGCCACCAGGGGATCAATCGCGAGCATCCGCTGCTGGGCGCCACTCTGCCTGACGGTGCGCGCGTGCAGTTCTGCGGCCCGCCCGCCAGCCGCAAGCACTGGGTCATGGCGATCCGTCGCCACCGGCGGCTCGATCTGCCGCTGGATGCCTACGACACAGGTCCGCTCGCGGGCGACCGGCACGAGGCGATGCCCGACGCGCAAGCCGAGCCGATCGCTTACCTGCGCGAGACGATCCGCCAGCGCCGCACGATTCTGATTTCGGGCGGCACCAGCACTGGCAAGACCACCTTTCTCAACGCCATGCTGCAGGAAATCCCGCAGCACGAACGCGTCGTGCTGGTCGAGGATACGCCCGAGTTGAAGATTCCCGGTGCGAACGGCGTCGGCCTTGTCGCGGTCAAGGGCGAGCTGGGCGAGGCCAAGGTCACCGCCAACGAATTGCTGCAGGCGGCGCTACGCTTGAGGCCCGACCGGATCGTGCTCGGCGAATTGCGCGGCGCGGAAAGTGTCAGCTTCCTGCGCGCGATCAACACCGGCCACCCGGGCAGCTTCTCGACCGTTCATGCCAACAGCCTGCGCGGTGCGCTCGAACAGCTCAGCCTGATGGTGATGCAGACCGGCATCGGCCTCACCCGCAGCGACACGATCGCCTATGCGGCGAGCGTGATCGACGTGATCGTCCAGCTGAAGCGCGATGCCAACGGCAAGCGCGGGATCGCCGCGATCGCAGAGAGCAGCACGCTGGTCGAGTGAGACTGCCTCAGCGCGGGCCGCCATCGACCTGCAGCAATTCGCCGGTGACATAGCTCGACGACGGGCTCGCCAGCATCAGCGCGGCGGTGACGATCTCTTCGGGCCTGCCGGGCCGACCCAGCGCGACGGGCGACGTCTCGCGCGCTTCCTGCGTCCAGGCGTTCGCGATGTCGGTCAGGAAGGGGCCGGGCACGATGGCGTTCACGCGCACCTTGGGCGCATATTCCTTCGCGAGCGATACGGTCATCGCGTTGATCGCGGCCTTCGCGCCGGAATAGGGCACGACGCCGGGCATAGCGTGGAGCGAGGCGGTGGAACTGATGTTGATGATCGTACCGCCATTGCCATCGGCCATGCGCTTGCCGACCTGGCTGGCCAGCCTGAACGGCCCCTTGAAATTGAGGTTGAGCACCGAATCGAACAATTGTTCGGTGACCTCGTGGCTCGGGCAGGCAGGCCCCATGCCGGCATTATTGATGAGGATATCGACGCGGCCGAAAGCGTCATATGCCGCAGCGATCAGCGCATCGATGTCGTCCCAACGCCCGCAGTGCGCCGCATGGGCCAGCCCCTTGCGTCCCATGCTCTCGACTTCGGCCACGACATGCTCGCAGGCATCGAGCTTGCGACTGGCGACGATGCAATCCGCGCCGCGCGCGGCGAGCGCGAGCACCATTTCGCGGCCCAGTCCGCGGCTGCCCCCGGTCACCAGCGCGACCTTGCCGGTGAAGTCGAACAGCGGGTCGCGGCTTTCCAGCGCGATCACGAGATGCGCTCCCAATAGGCGATGTCGTCTGTGTCGCGCACCACCGTCCCGCTGGTCCCGACCGGCTCGACCTTGCCGTCCGTCAGGAAGGCGATCGTCGCCGTGTCGTCGGGCGCGACCATCGCCAAAGTGCGCGTTCCGTCGGGCGTGCGGGCGAGCACCGTGCCCATGCGCGGGCTGCCGTCGCGGCGATAGTGCACCGTATAGCTCTCGATCTCGGCCTTGCCTTCGTATTCCTGATCGAGATCGGGCACTTCGCCGCGGGCCTCGTCCGCTTCTGCCTGGTAGTCGAAGTCCTGCGGGAAGCTGGCAGCCGCGATCGGAGCGGAGGCGAGCAGGATGGTATGGTTGTGCGTCGCATAGCCGCCATTGGCGAAGAGCAGGCCCTTGCCGCCCGTCTCGCGCAGCTTGAGCACCATGCTGGCGACCGCGTGGCTCATGTAATTGCCGATCGGCCCGCCGCCGAACGTCAGCCCGCCGAATACCGTCATCGGCTTGTCGAGCGGCCAGTCGATCACACGCCGTGCCATCTTGGGAACGCAGGGGAAGCAGGAATAGAGCTCGATATGGTCGATGTCCGACGTCTCGACCGCGTTGAGTTCCATCGCGCGCCGCAATGAAACCGCCATGCTGGGCGAGGCTTCGAAAGTGTCGCGCTCGAGAAAATCGTCCGATTCGTGGGCCGCCGCCCCCATGCCGACATAGACGATCCTGTCGTCCGGCACGCCGCGCCGCCGTGCCTCTGCCAGGCTGGTGACGATGAAGCCCGCGCCCTGGTTGACCGATGAATTGGCGACCTGCAGCTTGGTATAGGGAAAGGCGATCGGGCGATTGTTCTCGTCGGCCGCGACGATCTCTTCGGGTTTTCGCGGATCGTGGATCCAGGCTGCCGGGTTCTCGTTCGCGACCTCGCTGAAGCCCGACCAGATGGCCCCGCTTTCCGCCTGCGCTTCTTCAAGGCTCTGCCCGTAGGCTGCGCGGCCCGCGTTCTCATAAAGCGGATAGACATCGACCGGGACGGTCAGGCCGTAGCTCTGGCGGTAGCCCTTTTTGACCCGATGCGCTGCATCGCGAAGGGCATTGGGCGTATGGTCGCTCCCGGCCTTTGCGGCCGCAGCCTTGGCGTGCGCGGCCGCTGTCCGCAGTGCTTCGGCACCGACGACGCAGGCGATCGTGCCTTCGCCCGCGCCGATCCGGTTGGCCGCGCGGTTTAGCAGCAGGATCGGGCTGTCGCCATTGGGGAGCGCCGTCTGGAAAGTGTGGGCCGGCGACATTCCGCAACCCTTCGCGACACTGTCGGTCAGGGGATTGAGCTGGGGGAACGAGAGTTGCGAGACGATCTCGAGCGAATCCGCATCCGCCAGCCAGCCGCCGCCCGCGTCCTCGTCCGCCGCACCGAGGGCGGCGACCATCAACTCGCCCGAATCCATGCCTTCGAGCGGGTCTTGGGGCCGGTCGTTGACCTGGCCTACGCCGACGATGACGGGAATGCGTTCTGGGTTCGGGTTCGCCATGCTCTCTCCTCTTCGCGTCCGGATTAGCGGGCCGGTAGCGTTTTGCTACCTTTACAAATGCCAGCCGAAGGGCAAGCGTAACTCGCAAGCCAATCAAGATTCCGGGAGCTTTCCAGCCATGCTCGATACTGCAAACCGCACCGCCTACAACGAAGACCACGAGGCTTTCCGCGACACGGTCCGCAAGGTCTTTGCCGAGCACATGACGCCCAACCTCGACAAGCACGAGGAAGAGGGCATCGTGGGGCGCGAGGCGTGGAAGGCGCTGGGCGAGGCGGGTATGCTGTGTCCGACCGTCAAGGAAGAAAACGGCGGTCTCGGCCTGGATTTCGGATTCAATTGCGTCCTGACCGAGGAACTGAGCTACCTCGGCTCTTCCGCCGGGTTCACGCTGCAGAACGACATCACGGCCAATTATTTCGAGCGGCTCGGCACCGACGAGCAGCGCGCTAAATATCTGCCCGGCATGGTGAGCGGCGATATCATCACCGCGATCGCCATGACCGAGCCGGGCGCGGGAAGCGATCTGCAGGGCATTCGCACGACTGCGGTCAAGGATGGCAACCACCTGGTCGTCAACGGCTCGAAAACCTACATCACCAATGGCCAGAACGCCGATGTCGTGATCGTCGTCGCCAAGACCGATCCGACTCTCGGCGCGAAGGGTACCTCGCTGGTGCTGGTCGATGCAGACACGCCCGGCTTCGAGCGCGGTCGCAATCTCGACAAGATCGGCCAGCATTCGGCCGACACGTCGGAACTGTTCTTCAACGACGTGCGCGTTCCGATGACCAATATCCTCGGGCAGGAGGGCAGGGGTTTCATCCACCTGATGGAGGAACTGCCGCAGGAGCGCCTCGGCATCGCGGTCGGTGCGCAGGCCGCCGCGCAGCGCGCCTTCGACGAAGCGGTCAAGTTCACCAAGGATCGCAAGGCATTCGGGCAGACCGTGTTCGAATTCCAGAACACCAAGTTCACGCTCGCCGATCTGAAGGCGAAGCTCCAGGTCGGCTGGGCACACCTCGATTGGGCGATCCGCAAGCATCTCTCTGGCGAACTGACCACCGACGAGGCGAGCGCCGCCAAGCTGTGGCACACCGACCTGCAGTGGGAGGCCTGCGATGCCGCGCTCCAGTTGCACGGCGGAGCGGGCTACATGAACGAATATGCCATCGCACGCTTGTGGCGCGATGCCCGCGTAACGCGCATCTTCGGGGGCACGAACGAGATCATGAAGGAAGTGATCAGCCGCTCGATCTGAGCGCGAACCAAGCATTCCGTAACGTCGAAAAGCCCGCGGCGCGCCGCGGGCAGGCGTGGATTCGCGTCGTGCACAGGCTTGTAAAAGCCCACTTGCCAGACTGGCCGGTTGTGGCTTAGCTTCTCCATTCCACAAGCCGCGCAAAAGCGGCATGGAACAAGGAGAGGATCATGAGGGTCAAAGCCGCCCTGCTTGCCGGCGTGTGCGCCGGATTCACTGCATTTCCCGCTATTGCCCAGGACGCCACGGGAGACGACCTGGAAGATCCGCAAATCAGCAGCAACACGATCATCGTGACCGCGCAGCGCCAGGCGCAAAGCCTGCAGGAAGTGCCGATCGCGGTCAGCGCGTTCGATGCCGAGGCACTCGAAGCGCAGCAGATCGAGAATGCGAGCGACCTACAGCTCACTCTTCCGAACGTGACCTTCACCAAGGGTAACTTCACCGGCGCCAGCTTCACCATACGCGGGATCGGCGACCTTTGCGTCGGTACGACCTGCGATGCCGCAACCGGCATTCATACGAACGGCTCGCCGCTGTTCGGCACGCGCCTGTTCGAAACCGAGTATTTCGACCTCGAGCGGGTCGAGGTCCTTCGCGGACCGCAGGGCACGCTGTTCGGTCGCAACGCGACCTCGGGCGTCGTCAACGTGGTCACCGCGAAACCCGACCTGTCCGGTTTCGGTGCAGCCGCGGAGTTCGAGTACGGCAATTACAACTCGATGAAGGCCAAGGCGATGATCAACGTACCGATCGGGCAATCGCTCGGTCTGCGTGTCGCCGGCTTCTGGCTCGACCGGGATGGATACACCGAGAACGTCTACAATGGCGACGATCTCGATGACCGTGAAATGTACGCGGTCCGCGGTTCGCTTCGTTTCGAACCGGGTCCCGACACCACCCTCGACCTGATGGCATACTACTTCCGCGAGGAAGACAACCGTATGCGTATCCAGAAGCAGCTGTGCCAGCGCGATCCGGTCGGCGTCCTCGGCTGTCTCAACAACCGTCGCGATTTCGAGAAGCTCAACGCCAATTCGACCTTTACCGGCACGTTGGGTTCGCAGGAATTCTTCAACGTCATTTTCGGCGCCACGCCGCTTGGGCCGCTGACCTCGACGCTCGGGCTGAACAGCCTTTACGGGCCCGATGCCTATGCGAACTTCCAGGAGCCTGCCGACGTTCGCAAGATCAACACGCAGTTCACTCCCGAGTATTTCGCGGACGAATTGCAGTTGCAGGCGCATCTCGACCAGAACTTCGGTTCGATGAACCTGTCTCTCACGGGTATCTACCAGGAAACCACGGTCGATTCCCGCCAGGACTACAACCAGGGCATCGGCGAAATTCCCAATGCGGCGCTCGCATTCGGGACGGTGCAGGCCTATGCGGCCGGCGCGGCGGGGCCTGGCGTCCAGGCCTATTTCGCGCCGGTGGCAGCCGCCCTGTTCGATGGCTCAGGCAATCTGTGTACCTCTGACACCCGGCTCGACAATCTCGGTCTGTTCGAAGGCTACGGGGTCTGCACGGCCGACGGGACGCAGTTCGACCGCTCGGTATCTACGGGCGAGTCCTGGTCGGGAGAAGCCATCCTCAGCAGCGACTTCGATGGCTCGTTCAATTTCCTGCTCGGTGCGATCTATGCGGAGGCCACCGCGAAGGACACGGACTATTTCGTGAACGCTTTTGCGATCGACTACGTGTCCGGCACGCTCGGCTCGCTGCTCAGCCTCGGTGCCGGCATCGCGCCGTCCTATGCCGGGACGTCGTTCTACCGGAACAACACGCAGGACTTCAAACTGAAGAGCTACGGCATCTTCGGCGAGGTCTATTTCGACATCACCGACCGGCTCAAGCTGACCGGCGGCCTGCGCTACAACAACGACAAGAAGTCGGTCACCGCGCGCACGACGCTCGCCAACTTCTTCGTGCCCTACACGAACACCGGCGATCCGTTCGACCCGACCAACAACCCCTATTATCCGATCAATCCGTTCGGCGGTGTCTACGATGCCGACCCGGGCCTGGACGGACGGCAGGACGTGCAGCAGCGCTCGGTCGGATTCGACGAGATTACCGGCCGTGCGGTCATCGACTACGAACTGTCGCCGGACAACCACATCTACGCCTCGTATTCGCGTGGCTACAAGTCGGGCGGTATCAACCCCCCGCTGTCGCCGATCTTCGAGGTGTCCGACAGCTTCGGACCTGAATCGATCGATGCGTTCGAGATCGGCAGCAAGAACACCTTCCTGAACGGTGCTCTGCAACTCAATGCGACCGCATTCTACTACAAGTACAGCGGCCTGCAGCTGAGCCGGATCATCGCCCGTACGTCGGTGAACGATACGATCGATGCGAACATCTGGGGCGTCGAGCTGGAATCGATCATCCGTCCGTCGGACAACTGGCTGGTCAACATGAACTTCAGCTACCTCAATGCAAAGGTTGCCGGGGACCAGTTCCAACCCGCGCGATCCGGGTGGTGGCGATCCGGATGCGGTCATCATCAAGGACATCACCAATGGTGCCTTGTGCGCGGTGACGGGTCCTGCTCCGGGTGCGGCGGATTTCTTCGTGGCCGGCTTCAACAGCGTCATCGGTCTGGGGGCTCCGGTCGAGTTCCCGTCGGACGGCGGGATCGCTTCGTCTGGTGCCTTCAGCATCTGTCAGAGCTTGGCGGACAATGCTCCGGCTGGCTTCTCGGTTCTGAGCCCCGGCGTCGAAACCAACCTCAAGGGCAACAAGCTGCCGCAGGCGCCGAACATGAAGGCATCGGTCGGTGTTCAGTACACGGCAGAGTTCGACAGCGGCATGACGCTGGTTCCGCGCGTGGACGTTGCGCTGACCGGCGAGCAGTACGGCAACGTCTTCAACGGCCGCGTCAACCGCATCGCACCCTTCGTGCAGGCGAATGCGCAGATCCAGTTGAATTCCGCCAACGACCGCTGGTTCGCCCGCGCCTTCGTGCAGAACATCTTCGACAGCAACTCGGTGACCGGTCTTTACGTCACCGACGCCTCGTCGGGCCTGTTCACCAACATCTTCACGCTCGATCCGCGCCGTTATGGCGTGGCCGTCGGAGTGAAGTTCTAAACTCGTTACTTCTCGAGGGGAGAGGGAAGGGTCGGATCGAAAGATCCGGCCCTTTCGCTTTGCCCGATCGGGATAGCCTTCAGTCGCCGCTTCGCGCGAAGGGCGAGAAGTCGGTCGTCTCGTCGTAGATGTCGACGCCTTCGCGCCGCTTGAGCCAGCCGACCACGGCATAGGTCACCGGCGTCAGCACCGCTTCCCAGGTGGTCTTGATGAGCCACTGGGAGAGGACCACCTGCCACAGCAGTTCCGGCGGCCAGCCGGCGATGCCGTAGAACGCCAAGGGGTAGAAGATCACGCTGTCGAGCCCCTGGCCCACGACGGTCGAGCCGATCGTGCGCATCCACAGGTGGCGTCCCTGGGTCCACACCTTCATCCTGGCGAGCACATAGCTGTTGGCGAACTCGCCCGCCCAGAAGGCGATCATTGACGCGGCGACGATGCGCCAGGTGTTGCCGAATACCTTTTCGTAGGCTTCCTGTCCGTCCCACCCCTCGGCAGGCGGCAGTGCAACGACGACCCAGGCCATGAACGCCATGAACAGCAGCGCGGCAAAGCCGGTCCAGATGACGCGCCGCGCCCGGGCATATCCGTAGACCTCGGTCAGCACGTCCCCGATGATGTAGCTGACGGGAAAGAACAGCACGCCCGCGCCGAACGACCACTCGGTCCCGCCGGGCAGGGTCACGTAGCTGGGCTTGGATGCGCCGATCAGATTCGACAGCAGCAGGATCGTGACGAAGCCAGCCATCACGAAGTCGTAGTAGCGGAAGCGGTGCTCCTGGCTCGCGGACAGCCTCTGCGGCGCGGAATCGGTCGGATCGGAACTCATGGACAGGCTAGCTATCGCGATTTGCGGCGCGCGCAAAGCACGCTATGGCGCGGGTGCGCGCGCCCGTAGCTCATCTGGATAGAGCGCGAGACTTCTAATCTTGAGGCAGCAGGTTCGAGTCCTGCCGGGCGCGCCAGTAATTCTGCTCGATAGCGCCGGCTATCGATAGTTCAGCCGCGGGCCACGGTGTCGAGCGGTTCGCCGGTCACCGGATAGCCGTGTTCGGCACCGATCTCGAGCCAGGTCTTGCCCTCGCGTTCGCCCATGAAGGGCGTGATCGTTCGAACGGGAATTGCATCTGCCTGTGCCTTGGCCTGCTCGAAGGTCGAGAACTGGGCCAGCCGTTCGAGATTGCGGCGGGTGGGAAAAATGACCTTGATGTCGCCCCGTTCCGCCATGTCGAGCGCCCCTTGCGCACTCGTCCAGAACAGGTGCGTGTTCTCGGAGCCGTCTTCGGCGATATCGACCGCGCCGGTCCCGAGGTCCGCGAGATAGAAGCGGGTGTCGTAGACGCGGGGGATGCGCTCGTTTTTCGGAAACCAGCGGGCAAATGGCGTCAGCTGGCCGAGATCCAGCTCCCATCCGAAATGGTCGAGCACCGGAGCCAGTTCGCCGGTCTGCGTGAGATAGCGGCGCGCGGCACGGGCCTTGTCGGCATCGATGTCGCCCGAAAGGCCGATCACAAGGCCTGTCTCTTCCAGCGTCTCGCGCACGACGGCGATCTGGTGCGCAGCCTCGTCCGGTTCGAGCGGCCCGCCGATGCTCGCGCCGAGGTCGAAGTCGGCGGGGTCGACCCGTCCGCCTGGAAACACCGCCATGCCGCCGGCAAACACCATTTCTCTGCTTCGGATGGTCATCAGGATTTCGGCCGGGCCGTCATCGGGCCCGTTGCGAAAGATGACTACGGTTGCGGCGGGAATGCCCTGCGGGGCGGAATCGGCTGTATCACTCATCGTGTGCGACACTGCGCGCATCGCGCGCGAAAGCCAAGCGCGTAGCGCCATCGGTGTCGGGACAGTTTACATCTGCCGAAATCTGAAAACGGCGTTTACCATCGAGCTCCGCACGAACCCGTGGCTTGTGAGAACTGGCACGGGCCATGCATAGGAAGCTGCATCCCTTTGGGGTCTTCGAATAGAGGCGGGACCACCCTGGTCTCCCGGTCCCGCCTCCCCGAACTTTTTGCTTCCCCGTCAGCAGATACGAAAAAGCCGCCCCGAGAGGCGGCTTTCGTGTTTCAGGGCAGTGTCGAGCGGGTCAGCTGTCGGCCTTGGCGACCGCCTTTTCCTGCATCAGGGCCTGCAATTCGCCGGCCTCGTACATTTCCATCATGATGTCGCTGCCGCCGACAAACTCGCCCTTGACGTAAAGTTGCGGGATCGTCGGCCAGTCGGAATAGCTCTTGATGGCCTGGCGGATTTCCATGTCCTGCAGGACGTCGACGCTGTCGTAAGCGACGCCGCAATGGTCGAGGATGGCGACCGCACGGCTGGAAAAGCCGCACTGCGGGAAAAGTGGCGTGCCCTTCATGAACAGGACTACGTCGTTGGAACCGACGATATCGTCGATGCGGGTGGAAACGTCTGACATGGCTGGCCTCTCTTAAGGCGTGAACTGGTGCCTCAGGAGGTGGGAACGCCGGTGGTGAGTTGCAAGGCGTGAAGCGTGCCGCCCATCTTTCCGCCAAGCGCATCGTAGACCATCCGGTGCTGCTGGATCCGGCTCTTGCCCGCAAATGCAGGGGAGACGACATGCGCGGCGTAATGGTCGCCATCGCCTGCGAGGTCGCGGATTTCGACCTCGGCCTGCGGTAGCGAGGCCTTGATCATGCCTTCGATTTCTGAAGCCGACATTGCCATCGCGCGCGCCTTACGACTGTTCCATCAATTGGCGACGGGCCTGCACGGTCATCTCTTCGAGCTTGGCGCGGATATCGGCTTCGCTCACGTCGCATTCCGCAGCCGTCAGGTCGCCGAGCAGCTTGCGGATCACGTCCTCGTCACCCGCTTCCTCGAAGTCGGCCTGCATGACCGCCTTCTTGTAGGCGTCGGTTTCTTCCTCGGTCAGGCCCATCAGCCCGGCAGCCCATTCGCCAAGCAGGCGATTGCGACGCGCCGCCACCTTGAAGGCGGTTTCCTCGTCCATGGCGTACTTGGCTTCTTCGCCTTTGCGGCGATCGGTGAAATCGGTCATCGAATGCTCCCTTGTCTCGTACCTCTCGCGATAGGCCCGGCGGGCCTTCGCGACAAGGTGCGCGCGGCGATGGTCAGTCCATCGTCACGACGAGCTTGCCGACAGCCTCGCGATTCTCGAGCTTGGCGATCGCCTCGCCCCCGCGTTCGAGCGGGAAGGTCTCGGAAACCAGCGGGCTGATCCGCCCTTCCTTGAGCATGGTGAGCAACTCGTCGACCTGTGCGCGATACAGTTCCGGCTCGCGCGCCGTGAACGCGCCCCAGAACACGCCCGCGATGTCGCAGCTCTTGAGCAGCGTCAGGTTGAGCGGCATCTTCGCGATGCCCGCCGGGAAGCCGACCACCAGGAAACGGCCCTCCCAGGCGATCGAGCGCAGTGCAGGCTCGGAATAGTCCCCGCCGACGATGTCGTAGACGATATTGGCGCCTTCGGGTCCGCAGGCCGCCTTGAACGCGTTGGCGAGTTCCTTCGAAGTGTCCTTGTCGAATGGTGCGCGCGGATAGATCACGACCTCGTCCGCGCCGGCCTTGCGGGCGACTTCGCCCTTTGCCTCGGTCGAGACAGCGGCGACGACGCGCGCGCCGAATGCCTTGGCGAGCTCGACCGCCGAGAGGCCCACGCCGCCGGCAGCGCCGAGCACCAGGACGGTGTCGCCTTCCTTGATGTGGCCGCGATCCTTCAGCCCGTGGATCGTGGTCCCATAGGTCATCAGCAGCGATGCGGCCTGCTCGAACGAAACGCCTTCGGGGATCTTGAACACCCGTCCGGCATCCATCACGACCTTTTCGGCAAGGCCGCCGTTGCCCGTACCGCCGAGCACCTTGTCGCCGACCTGCCAGCCTTCGACGCCTTCGCCGACCGCTTCGACCACGCCCGCGATCTCGCCGCCGGGCGAGAAGGGGCGGGGCGGTTTGAACTGGTACATGTCGCGGATGATCAGCGTATCGGGGAAGTTGATCGCGCAAGCCTTCACGTCGACCAGCAGCTGGCCCTTGCCGGGCATGGGAACTTCGACTTCGTCGAGGGTCAGGGTTTCGGGTCCTCCGACCTCGTGGCTGCGCAGGGCTTTCATGCGGCTTTCTCCGTTGCATCGGCGATCCAGGGATAGCTGGCCGCCTGTGTGTGTTCGTATTTCGTGATAGCTTCGTCACGCGCGAGCGTGAGGCCGATTTCGTCCAATCCCTCGATCAGGCATTGCTTGCGGAAGGGATCGATTTCGAATGTGAAGCGGTCCTGGAAGGGGGTGGTGACGGTCTGGCTCTCGAGATCGATGCTGACCGGATCGGTCTGCGCCACCTCCATCAATCGGTCGATCGCTTCCTGCGGGAGGGCGACGGTCAGAACGCCGTTCTTGAAGGCGTTGCCCGAAAATATGTCCGAGAAGCTCGGCGCGATGACCGCTTTCACGCCCATGTCGAGCAGCGCCCAGGCGGCGTGCTCGCGGCTCGATCCGCAGCCGAAATTGTCGCCCGCGATCAGGATCGGCGCGCCGGCGAATTCGGGATCGTCGAAGATATTGCCCGGCTCGCTGCGGACCGACTCGAACGCTCCCTTGCCGAGACCTTCGCGGGTGATGGTCTTGAGCCAGTGGGCCGGGATGATGACATCGGTATCGACGTTCTTCGCGCCGTAGGGGATGGCGCGGCCATCGATGGTGGAGACTGGGGTCATTACTTCGCGGACTCCGGGAATGCGGGCAGCCGGTCGATATGGCGCGGATCGTGCTGGATGACGACGGTGGCATCAAGCGCGCCGGCCATGCTATCGAATCGGGCCATCGATGCGAGCGTGTCCGCACGGTCGGTATTGAACTGGGGCACGCCGCGGTTCTCGATCTGCTCGACGAAATGGTAGAGGTCGCCGGTCAGCAGCACGTCGCCCTTCTGCGGCAGGCGCACCAGCAGCGAACTGTGACCCGGGGTGTGGCCCGGCGTGGACTTGATGACGACGCTGCCATCGCCGAACACGTCGTGGTCCTTGGGATAGGTCGTCAGTTTGGGTTTTTCGGCGGTCGTCCACGCAGCGAAAATGGCCGGATCGGCGACCGGACCGGAGGCGGGCGGATTGGTGACCGCCTGCAAGTCACGCTCGTTGATCAGCAGCGTCGATTGCGGAAAATCGGGCAGCTGGCCGATGTGATCGAAATGGTAGTGGCTGACACCGACGTAGTCGATATCGGCAGCCGTCAGGCCGAGGTCGCCGAGCTGGTCGACGATCGAGCGCTTCACGGTGACTGTGAAGGGGCCTTGGGTCATGCTGTTGCCGACCAGCGCGCCGGGCAGGCCCGCATCCCACACCATGTAATCCTCGCCGTGCCGGATCAGGTAGCAGCTGTCGGTAAGCGTACGGGGCTGGCCATCGTAGAGATGCGCGTCGGAAAAGCTCTCCGCATCGCTCAGCTGCAGTTCGCCGCAGCCCAGCCGCCACATCTCGAGGTCGGGCGTAGTGGCATCCTGCGCGAGAGCGGGCACGGCCAGCGCCAGCGCAACGGTTCCGATCGCGAATCTCAGCATGATGTCTCTCCCCTCGTGACCTCTAGTCGGTTTCGGGTGGTTCGCCCGACGGGATCGGTCCGGGCTGCTCCGGAGCGTTCTTTTTCTTGCGCGAGCCCGCATAGAGCAGCGCGGCGGCAATGGCAGCGGATCCGATGGCAGCGCCGGCGAGGGCGGCCTTTCCGGCAAGGTTCTTGGTCATGCGCTTACCATGGTTCGGCGCTCGCGCGCTGGCAAGGGGTAGCTGAAGCGATCAGCCATCGACCGGGGTTAGCGTTCGCACATCGGCGAGGCGTCCGGTCACCGCGGCGGCCGCGGCCATTGCGGGCGAGACGAGGTGCGTGCGCGCACCCGGGCCCTGCCTCCCGACGAAATTGCGATTGCTGGTCGAGGCGCACCGCTCGCCCGGCGGAACCTTGTCGGGGTTCATGCCGAGACAGGCCGAACAGCCCGGCTCGCGCCATTCGAAACCGGCGTCGAGAAAGACCTTGTCCAGCCCCTCGGCCTCTGCCTGCCGCTTGACGAGCCCGGAGCCGGGGACGGCGATCGCCCATTTGACGTTCGCCGCCTTGCGCCTGCCCCGCAGGACATCGGCGGCGGCTCGCAGATCCTCGATCCGGCTGTTGGTGCAGCTGCCGATGAAGATATTCTCGACCGGGATCTCGGCGATCTTCTGGCCTGGCTCGAGCCCCATGTAATCGAGACTCTTGCGGGCGGCCTGCTGCTTGCTCGGGTCGGCGAAACTTTCGGGCGCGGGGACCACGCCACCGATCGCGACCGTGTCTTCCGGACTGGTGCCCCAGGTCACCGTGGGTTCGATCTCGCCCGCGTCGATGCGCAGGACCTTGTCGAACGCCGCGCCCGGATCGGTCATCAGCGTCTTCCAGTAGGCGACGGCCGCATCCCACTCGGCTCCCTTCGGCGCCATCGGACGGCCTTTCAGATAGGCGAAGACCGTGTCGTCGGGCGCGATTAAACCGGCCCTCGCGCCCGCCTCGATGCTCATGTTGCAAACCGTCAGCCGACCCTCGACGCTCATCTGTTCGAACACCTTGCCGCGATATTCGATGACATGGCCGGTGCCGCCTGCCGTGCCCAGCGCGCCGACGATGTGCAGGACGAGGTCCTTGGGCGTGATGCCGGGGCCGAGATCGCCGGTGACCTCCACCGCGAGCGTCTTCGATTTCTTGAGCAGCAGCGTCTGGGTGGCGAGGACATGCTCGACCTCGCTGGTGCCGATCCCGAAAGCGAGAGCGCCGATACCGCCGTGGGCCGCGGTATGGCTGTCGCCGCACACGATCGTGGTGCCGGGCAGGGAGAAGCCCTGTTCCGGCCCGACGACATGGACGATGCCCTGCTCGGCATCGGTCGCATCGATGTAGCGGACGCCGAAATCGGGCGCGTTGCGCTCGAGCGCTTCGAGTTGCGCCGCGCTCATCGCGTCTTCGATCGGCAGGCGATTGCCCTGCGCATCCACCCGGGGAGTGGTGGGGAGATTGTGATCGGGGACGGCCAGCGTCAGGTCGGGGCGGCGCACTGGGCGGCCTTGCTGCCGCAGCGATTCGAAAGCCTGCGGGCTGGTGACCTCGTGGACGAGGTGCCGGTCGATATAAATCAGGCTGGTCCCGTCGTCGCGGGTTTCGACGACGTGGGCATCCCAGATTTTTTCGTAGAGCGTGCGGGGCTTGCTGGCCATGGGCGCAAATGTGCCGCTCGCTGGCGATGCGCGCAAGAAATTGCGGGGTAAGAAAAAGCTTGTCACGCTATGGAAAGGTTTTCATGGCTAACTGACACTCATGTCAGCAAAACCATTTGCCTTTCCGATTCAGGTCGCCCCTGAAGATATCGACTTCATGGGCCACGTGAACAACGCGCGCTACCTCAACTGGGTGCAGGACGCCGTGCTCGCGCACTGGCGCAAGCTCGCGCCTGCCGACGAGGTCGCGACCAAGGCGTGGGTCGCGCTGAAGCACGAGATCACCTATCGCCGCCCCGCGTTCCTCGAGGACGACGTGATCGCGCAGACTGTGCTGGAGAAGTTTCACGGCGCGCGCGCTTTCTACTCCACCGTCATTCGCCGCGGAGAGGAAGTGCTGGCGGAAGTCCAGTCCAGCTGGTGCTGCATCGATGCCGAGACCCTGCGCCCCGCGCGGATCGGCGAACATCTGCGCGCCTTCTTCCTTCCCGACGGCGAGTAGCCTATATTCCGGGCATGCCCGACTGGTTCGTCCCCCTGCTGATCGTAATCGCCACCATCCTCGCGATGGAATGGGTCGCGTGGGCGAGCCACAAGTACATCATGCACGGCTTCGGCTGGGGCTGGCATCGCGACCACCACGAACCGCACGACAATCTGTTGGAGAAGAACGATCTCTACGCCATCGTCGGCGCGGCGATGAGCATCTCGATGTTCGCGCTCGGCAGCGAATGGGTGATGGGCACCGACGCCTGGTGGCCGGCGACGTGGATCGGCCTCGGCATCATGGGTTACGGGATCATCTATACGCTGGTCCACGACGGCCTCGTTCACCAGCGTTATTTCCGCTGGGTGCCCAAGCGTGGTTACGCCAAGCGGTTGGTCCAGGCGCACAAGCTCCACCATGCGACCATCGGCAAGGAAGGCGGGGTCAGCTTCGGCTTCATACTCGCGCGCGAGCCGGCCAAGCTGAAAGCGGAACTCAAACGCCAGCGCGAAAGCGGCGTGGCCGTGGTCCGCGACGCCGCCGGAATCTGACGATCGCCGCGGCTCATTCGTTGCGGGTGGTGATCCAGCTCCCGGCGATCACCAGGATCGCGATCGAAATGTAATACCACGGCTCGCCGAGCGTCATGTAGGTAAACACCGCGCCCACCGCCATTGCGCCGATCGCCATGAGCTTGGCCGGGCGAGAGATTGCCCGCCGCTCGTTCCAGTCGCGCACCTGCGGTCCCCAGTGCGGATGGTCGAGGATTTTCTTCTCCCACTTCGGATTGCTCCGCGCGAAACAATAGACCGCGACGAGCAGGAAGGGCACGGTCGGCATGATCGGCAGCACCGCGCCGATTGCGGCCAGGACGACCGCGAATACCCCTCCGGCAAAGTAGAGCTGGCGCATCATGGGACGATGGGTTCAGCTGGCAGCCAGTCGCGCGGCGTGTTCCTGCACCAGCGCGATCATGTTGGGCACGCCTTGCGTCCGGTTGGACGAGAGCTGGTTCCTGAGGTCGAAGGGTTCCAGCGCGGCCGGGACATCCATCGACGCCACTTCGGCGGCGGGCCTGTCCTGCACCGCGGCGATGACCAGCGCGACGATCCCCTTCGTGATCGCGGCGTTGCTGTCGGCGAGGAAATGCAGGGTTTCGCCCTGTTCGGTGGGATAGACCCAGACGCTGGCAGAACATCCGCGTACCAGCGTCGCATCGGTCTTCAGCGCGTCGGGCATCGGATCGAGCTCGCGGCCCAGTTCGATCAGCAGGCGATAGCGCTCGTCCCCTTCGAGGAATTCGTATTCTTCGGCAATGTCGTCGAGGCTTCGCATATCTCGCGCCACTTAGGCGTTGCGGCTCACAAATCCACCCCGCTCGCGATGGCTTCGAGCTTGCGGATGCGTTCTTTCAGGTCGGCAAGTTCGATGCGGGCTGCGCCGACGCTCGATCCGCCCTGCATTTCCGGCTCCATCTGGCGGGGCCGCTGCTCGATTTCCTCTCGCTTGAGAGCGAGCCAGCCCTGCCAGGCGCGCAGCAGGGCGGCGCTGACGATGACGAGGCCGACGATGGCCGCGCTGGCGATGATGATGGTCGGTTCGAACATTTCCCTCATGTCCTCCTGATGCCTTGACCTGTCAGCTGTCCTGCTTGTCGCGCAGGGCTTCGATCTCTTCGGAAATCCGCCGCGTCTCGCGCGCGTCGAGCGAGTTGCCGTCGGTTGCGATCTTCTCGAGGACCGCGATCCGTTCGCGCAATTGCTCGATTTCGCGCTGTGCCTCGCGGTCGCTCTTGGGCACGGCCGTCTCGTTGCCGACCATGTCGCGCGTGATGCCGTTTTCGGCACGGTGGCGCGACTTGATGATCTCCGCGACGGCAATGATGCCGACGATCAGTACGATGGCAGTCCAGAAGCTCATCAGTTCGCCTCCTGCCGATCGCGCAGGCGGTCGAACTCGTGGGTGAGCTGGAAACCGCTGTCGGTGACGATCCGTTCGACGTTCGCGAGACGATCCTTCATCGAGCCGATTTCGGCGCGGAGTTCGGCGTTCTCCTGCGTCAACAGGCGCACGCGTTCAGTGGTTTCGCCGTCGGACGACGGGCGCAGCGACTGCCCCCACATCCCTTCGAGCGGATAACCGTGCTTGATCTTGAGGCGTGTCGTATGGATCCAGCCGAAGATACCGAGCGCTCCTACGCCCAGCGCCGCGCCGATGATCCAGGGCAGGTGCGGGAAAATGACGGCAGCTTCCTCCATCACACGCGCTCCTTGCGATCCATCGACAGCGGCACGCCGCTATCGTCCTCGTCCACGCGGCGGGTGTCGCGTAGCGCCTCGATCTGGGTGGCGACGTTGTAGCCGCTGTCGGTCACGATGCGTTCGAGCACCTTGATGCGATCTTCCAGTTCGCTGATCCGCGAGGCATGACGCACCGCTTCTTCCGCGGTCATCGCCGCCGTGGCGCTGAGGCGCTTTTCTTCCAGCTTGCGCTGGTTTGCCATCCAGACGATCGCGACCACCATGATGAACGGGGCCAGCGGGATCATCAGTGCAAGAATGCCTTCCATTTCGAATTCCCCTTTGTTCGTGTCGCGTCAGCGCAGGCGCTCGATCTCGGCGTTCAGGCGCGGATTGCTGGTGACGTAATAGGTTTCCACGTCCGCCAGGCGGCGATCGATGTCACGCATCCGGCCGCGGATTTCACGGGCCGTGCGCTGCGGGCTCTGCCGCACGCGCTGCCAGTACTTCTGCTCTTCGTTGTCGACGTAGAGGTGCGCGGGCTTCTTGTTCAGCAGCAGTCCGGCGATGAAGTAGAACGGAATGGTCATCCCGCCGCTCATGAAGGTCAGCCCGATCATGCCGAGGCGGATCCAGATGGCGTTGACGCCGGTGTAGTCCGCGATGCCCGAGCAAACGCCCATGAGCTTCGCATTCTGCTTGTCGCGGTAGAGGGTCGTGCGGGGGCTGTTCACGGGCGGGTTCCTTTCTTTTCGGCGAGCAGGCGATCGAGCTCGCGCAGTTGCTGGTTGTCGACTTCGCTGTCGTGGACCAGGCGGGCCGGCTTGAAATCCGGGTTGTCGCTGGCGACCAGGCGTTCGACGGTGTCCATCCGGTCATCGAGGCGCTTGGCGAGTTGATAGAGCTCGTCGAGCAGGACTTCGTCGTCGGTGGTGATCGTCGCCGCCGTCTTCCAGCGGGTCATGTAGTGAAGGACGAGCCAGGGCAGCCCGATGAACAGGGTCGCCACGACCAGTACGGTTTCGAAATCCATTTGCTCAATCCTCCTTGTTCGGCTCGTCGGTCATGCCGAGTGCGCGTTTCATCTGTGCGAGTTCGTCGTCGATCGCATCGGCGCCTTCGAGCGCGGCGATCTCGTCGGAAAGGCTCGGCTTGCCCGAACCATCGGCGATGCTGAGCGCGTCGGCCCGCCCTTCGGCGTAATCGACGCGGCGTTCGAGCTGGTCGAAGCGCGACAGCGCCTCGTCGGTCCGCTCGGTGCTCATCAGCGTGCGCAGCTTCACCCGGTTCTCCGCGCTTTCGAGCCGCGCGGCGATCGCCGTCTGACGGCTGCGCGCTTCGCGCAGGCGATTCTGCAGTTTCTGGATGTCCTGCTCGTAGGCACGCAGCGCGTCGTCGAGCACGGCGATTTCCTGCTTGAGCTGGTCGGACATGTCGGCAGCCTTCTTGCGCTCGACCAGCGCGGCGCGGGCGAGGTCTTCGCGGTCCTTGCTGAGGGCGAGCTGCGCCTTCTCGCCCCAGTCGGCCTGGAGCTTGTCGAGCTTGACGGTGTGGCGGTGCATTTCCTTCTGGTCGGCGATGGTGCGCGCGGCGCTGGCACGGACTTCGACCAGCGTTTCCTCCATCTCGAGGATGATCATGCGGATCATCTTCTGCGGGTCGTCCGCCTTGTCGAGCATGTCGTTGAAATTGGCAGCGATGATATCGCGGGTACGGCTGAAAATGCCCATCAAGGGTGCTCCATAGGTTGTCCGGGTACGGTCGCCAGCATCAGGCCGCGACTGGGTCGGGGTAGGGCTCTTGCGCAAACGCTCGATTTCTTCGTCGAGCCGCGAGAGACCTAGCCGGGCCGGAGCCTCGCGGCCGGTCGGGACGGAACCGGCGCGAGGGGGACTGTCGGGGTTGCGAGACCCCGGCCCGAAAGGATCGGAAGGCGTTGGCTTGGTCACGCCAGTTCCAGATGGCCACAAGCTATCTCGATCGCCGGGCAGGCTTGCGCCGCATGTGCGGGCGTCGCCTGGATCTGGCTGCTGAGCGCGACAAATGCCGCCATGACGAACGTACTGACCGCTGCGGCCTTACCGAGCTTCGTCTGCATGAACTGGCGATCGAACATCATTTCCTCCGTTGTGTTGTTCACCATTCAGCAAGGGGCGTGCCAAGTTAAAAATACAGTGTAATATCAGTGGATTAGTGCAGCCGTCGCCGCGTCAGTATGGTGTCTATTGCCAGCAGTTGGTGATTTTCACTATAGGTTGGCAATGGAGCGGGACAATCAGTTCATCGGGCAATCGACCGCCTTCCTCGATTCGGTCGAGCGGGCCAGCCGCGCGGCCCCGATGCGCCGTCCGGTACTTGTCATCGGCGAGCGCGGAACGGGCAAGGAACTCATCGCCGAACGGCTCCATCGGCTGTCCGAGCGGTGGGGCGAGCCGCTGGTCACCATGAACTGCGCCGCGTTGCCCGAAACCCTGATCGAGGCCGAGCTGTTCGGCCACGAGGCGGGCGCCTTCACCGGCGCCACGCGCGCTCGCGCCGGGCGGTTCGAGGAAGCCGACAAGGGCACCCTGTTTCTCGACGAACTCGGCACGCTATCGATGGCGGCACAGGAACGCCTGCTGCGCGCGGTCGAATACGGGGAGGTGACCCGGATCGGCTCTAGCCGCCCGATCAACGTCGATGTGCGGATCGTCGCTGCCACCAACGAGGATCTTCCGGCCAAGGCCGAACGCGGCGATTTCCGTGCCGACCTGCTCGACCGGCTGAGCTTTGAAGTGATCACCCTGCCGCCGCTGCGCGTTCGCGAAGGCGACATCGCGGTGCTCGCCGACTATTTTGGCCGGCGCATGGCGGCAGAGCTGCGGTGGGATCGCTGGCCCGGTTTTGCCGAGCACGTCGCAAAGCAGCTCGAAGAACACCCGTGGCCGGGCAATGTGCGCGAACTGCGCAATGTCGTCGAGCGTGCGGTCTACCGCTGGGACAACTGGGAAGCGGCGGTCGGCCATGTCCAGTTCGACCCGTTCGACAGTCCGTGGAAGCCGGTCGAAACCAACCTTCCCAGGCGGGCGCAGTCGTCGTCGGAAAGCCCTGAAGCTCCCGCCCGGGCGCAGGAACTCGATGCGGTCGACGACTTGCGCGCAGCGGTCGACGCGCACGAGCGGGCGATCGTCGAGCAGGCCCTTGGCCGGCACCGGTGGAACCAGCGGCAGACCGCAAAGGCGCTGGGCCTCAGCTACGACCAGCTGCGGCACTGCATCCGCAAGCACGGGCTCATGGAAGACGACGCGGCCTGACGCTCGAATCGCCCTGTTTGTCGCAGGCGAACAAATGAGCGTTCACATTCGCGTTGATCGGGTTAATCTGCATCCACTTGTCCGGCGCTCGCCATATCTTGAGCGTCGGGAAGGGATCGCGCCGCGAGGACGAGGGACACGGGAAGCCCGGCGGCCTTTTGGAGGGACTGACAAAATGACACTGAAGAATCGCTTCCTTGCGGGTGCAACAGCCGTAGCCGCCATCGCCGCCGCCGGTCCGGCGCTGGCCGACCACGCCTGGTCGAACTACCACTGGTCGACGCCCGATGGTGTCGTGACCATTCCGGTGGTCGACAACACGACCGGCGACTGGCGCCCGCGCGTCCAACTGGCGGTATCCGACTGGAACAAGTCCGCGCATATCGACAGCGCGTACGATCCGAATGGCACGAACAACAATCGCCGCTGTTCGATGATCCAGGACACGATCCAGGTCTGCAATTCTGCGTATGGCAACACGGGCTGGCTCGGCATCGCATCAATCAGCCTGTCGGGCGGCCATATCGTCGCCGGCACGACCAAGCTCAACGACACCTATTTCGCTTATCCGCAGTACAACAACGAGGCGGACAAGCAGCTCGTCACCTGCCAGGAAATCGGTCACGACTATGGCCTCGGTCACCAGAACGAGGATTTCAACACCGACGCGACCGATTCGTGCATGGAATATACGAGCGATTCGACCAACAACACGCAGCCGGACTTCCATGACTACGCCATGCTCGACCTGATCTACGGGCACAATGAAGGCGGCACGACCGGCGGCGGTGGCGGGGATCCCGCGCCGTGCAAGGGCCGCGGCTGCAAGGGCAAGAGCCTGGGCTTCGGCGTCGGCAATACGCAGGCCGAGTGGGGGCGTGCAGTGGGTTACGATGCGCAGAATCGCCCCAACGTCTTCAAGACGAATATCAACGGCTACGAAGTCGTCACGCACGTCACCTGGGCTCCCGATGCGCGGCGCAACACCGACCCGGGCAATCCCCACGACCACGACGATCACACCCATTAATCCGCTGGTGTACTGACGTGGATAGGGGCGCTGTGGCGCCCCTTACTTTTGCCGGAAGAGCGCGCGCGCGAGGCGGGCTTGCTTTTCGCAGGACTCGTGCCTATCTGCCTCTCATCCCGACATTGTCGATACAAGGTTGAGATGCTGGCGCCTCCGGGGGCCGGCCCGACACCGGTTTGTCACGGCAATGCGGTAAAAACGGAGATGGAATGGCGGATATCGCGCGACTGACCGAAGTGATCGAACCCGAGGCGCAGGCCCTGGGATTCGAACTCGTGCGCGTGAAGATGATGCCGTCCGAAGCCGGCGACGGCGGCCAGGCGCTGCAGATCATGGCGGAAGACCCGGCGACCGGGCAGCTCCTGATCGAACAATGCGCCGCGCTGTCCCGCCGCGTGTCGGACCAGCTCGATGCGCTGGAAGAAGCGGGCGAAGTGCTCGTGCCTGGCGCTTACCACCTCGAGGTTTCGAGCCCGGGTATCGACCGCCCGCTGACCCGCGCGAAGGATTTCGCCGACTGGGCAGGGCATGAGGCCAAGGTCTCGCTGACCGAGAAGGTCCACGGCAGCAAGAACCTCAAGGGTAACCTTGTCGGCATCGACGATGCGGGCGAAATGGTCACCATCGAGGACAAGAAGGCGGGCGAGGTTTCCTTCCCGCTGTCGCTGATCCATTCCGCCAAGCTCGTCCTCACCGACGAGCTGATCGCGGCAACCCAACCGCTCGACACCGAAGGTGCCGAGGAAGTACTAGAAGACACAGAAGAGAAGGCTGACGACTGATGGCCAGTGCAATTTCCGCCAACAAGGCCGAGCTGCTCGCAATCGCGAACTCGGTCGCTTCGGAAAAGATGATCGACAAGGCGATCGTCATCGAGGCGATGGAAGAAGCGATCCAGAAGAGCGCGCGCAACCGCTACGGGGCGGAGAACGACATTCGCGCCAAGCTTGATCCGGTCACCGGGGACCTGCGCCTGTGGCGTGTCGTCGAGGTGGTCGAAGAGGTCGAGGACTACTTCAAGCAGGTCGATCTCAAGCAGGCCCAGAAGCTCGAGGACGGCGCGCAGGTCGGTGACTTCATCGTCGATCCGCTGCCGCCGGTCGATCTCGGCCGCATCGACGCGCAGAGCGCGAAGCAGGTGATCTTCCAGAAGGTCCGCGATGCCGAGCGCGAGCGCCAGTACGAGGAATTCAAGGATCGCGCGGGCGAAATCATCACCGGCGTTATCAAGTCGGTCGAATTCGGCCACGTCATCGTCAATCTCGGCCGCGCCGACGGCGTCATCCGCCGCGACCAGCAGATCCCGCGCGAAGCCGCCCGCGTCGGCGAGCGTACCCGCGCCCTGATCATCAAGGTCGAACGCAACAACCGCGGCCAGCAGATCTTCCTCAGCCGCGCGCATCCCGACTTCATGAAGAAGCTGTTCGCGCAGGAAGTGCCCGAAATCTACGACGGCATCATCGAGATCAAGGCCGCCGCCCGCGACCCGGGCAGCCGCGCCAAGATCGGCGTGATCAGCCACGATAGCAGCATCGATCCGGTCGGCGCCTGCGTCGGCATGAAGGGCAGCCGCGTCCAGGCGGTCGTGCAGGAATTGCAGGGCGAGAAGATCGACATCATCCCCTGGAGCGAGGATACCGCGACTTTCGTCGTAAACGCGCTCCAGCCCGCGACCGTCACCCGCGTCGTTCTCGACGAGGAAGAGGGCCGCATTGAAGTGGTCGTCCCCGACGACCAGCTCAGCCTTGCGATCGGTCGCCGCGGCCAGAACGTGCGCCTCGCCAGCCAGCTCACCGGTCACCAGATCGACATCATGACCGAAGAGGAAGCGAGCGAGAAGCGGCAGAAGGAATTTGCCGAACGCTCCAAGATGTTCGAGGAAGAACTCGACGTCGACGAGACGCTGTCGCAGCTGCTGGTCGCCGAAGGGTTCCAGGAACTCGAGGAAGTCGCTTACGTCGAACTCGACGAACTCGCTTCGATCGAGGGCTTCGACGACGAACTGGCCGAAGAACTCCAGAGCCGTGCGCTCGAGGCGATCGAGCGGCAGGAAGAGGCATCGCGCACCGAACGCCGCGAACTCGGTGTCGAGGACGCTCTCGCCGAGCTTCCGCACCTCACCGAGGGAATGCTGGTCACCCTGGGCAAGGCGGGCATCAAGACGCTCGACGACCTCGCCGACCTCGCTACCGACGAGCTGATCCAGAAGAAGCGCGAAGCGCCGCGTCGCCGGACCAATCCGGAAGCCGGCCCGCCGATGCGTCGTCCCTCCGTCCGCGAACAGGACAAGGGCGGAGTGCTGGGCGAATACGGGCTGAGCGAAGAGCAGGGCAACGAGATCATCATGGCGGCCCGTGCACACTGGTTCGACGACGACGAGGCCGCCCCGGCTGCCTCGGCAGACACTCAGGAGGCCGCCGATGCGGACTCCACCCAATGAGCGCCTGAGTTCCGACATCGGTAAAGGCCAGAAGGCTCGGACTGGCAAGTCCGCGCCCGACCGGTCCTGTCCAGAACGCCGCTGCATCCTGTCCGGCGAGCATGGCCCGCGCGAGCGGTTCGTCCGCCTCGCCATCAGTCCGGAAGGCCTCGTGCTGCCCGATCCGCTCGCCAAGGCGCCGGGTCGCGGCGCGTGGCTCGGCTGCGACCGGGCGACACTCGAAGAAGCGATGGCATCGAGGAAGCTGCGCGGGGCTCTCGCGAGAGCTTTCAAGGGTGCCGACCTGACCGTGTCCGACACGCTGCCCGAGCAGGTTGAAACGGCGCTGGTGCGCACGTTGCTCGATCGGCTGGGGCTTGAAATGCGGGCCGGTCATCTCCTTCTCGGGAGCGACCGGATCGCGCAGGCCGCGCGGATGGGCGGCGTCGATCTGCTGCTTCACGCCAGCGATGCCAGCGAGGATGGATCGAGGAAGCTCGACCAGGCCTGGCGGGTCGGTCGCGATCGCGAAGGAACCGGCGAGCAGGGAATCCGCTTGCCACTGGACCGGGCGGCTCTGTCTGTGGCATTGGGCCGCGACAATGTCGTCCACCTGGCGCTCGCCGATGGATCGGCGGCCGGGCGGGTCGAGGCGGCACTTACCCGCCTGCTGCATTTTCAGGGGCTTGCGAGCCCTGAATCCGATGCCGGAATGGACGCCCACGAAGATGATGGCGCGCTGCCCGATGCAGCTGCGCAAGATGAATTGAACGCCTGAAGGAAATACGAGTTTTATGAGCGATACTGACAAACCCGCCCGCACCCGCAAACCGCTTGGCCTCAAGCGGTCGGTGGATGCCGGCGAGGTCAAGCAGACTTTCAGCCACGGCCGCACCAACAAGGTTGCGGTCGAGGTCAAGCGTCGCCGCAAGCTCGTGAAGCCCGGCGAAGAGGCTGCTGCACCTCCGCCGCCGCCCCCGCCGCCCCCGCCGGCTCCTGCGCCAGCGCCCGCTCCGGCCCCCGCGCCGAAGAAGCCCGCGCCGTCGGACGAGACGCCTCAGGAACGCGTCGCTCGCCTGCAGCGCGAAGCCGAGGAAGCGCGTCTTGCCACGCTGGCGGAGCAGACCGCCCGCGAGACCGAGGAAGCGCGCCAGGCTGCGATCGACGAGAAGAAGCGCGCCGAAGACAATCGCAAGGCGGAAGAAGAAGCCGCAAAGCGTGCCGAGGAAGAGGCCAAGGCTCCGCCGCCTGCGGAAGAAGCCGCTGCCGAGGAACCGGCAGACGAAGCACCGGCCGAGGCCGGATCGCCCGCACCTGCGCCGCGCAAGTTCACGCCGGTCGCACGCCCCGAGCCCAAGCGCCCTGAGAAGAAGCGCGAGGAAAAGCCGAAGCGCGGTGCAGCCGAGCGGCCCGACAAGCGTCGCGCCGGCAAGCTGACCGTGACCAAGGCGCTCAACGAGGACGAAGGGCGTCGTGCGCGCTCGCTCGCCGCGCTCAAGCGTGCGCGCGAGAAGGAGCGCCGGATGCAGGGCGGCGGTTCGAACCAGCCGCGTGAAAAGCAGGTCCGCGACGTCGTCGTCCCCGAGGCGATCACGGTCGGCGAACTGGCCAAGCGCATGGGCGAGAAGGGCGCCGACCTGGTCAAGGAACTCTTCAATCTCGACATGATGGTCACCGTCAACCAGACGATCGACCAGGACACCGCAGAGCTGCTCGTCGAACAGTTCGGCCACAACATCCAGAAGGTTTCGGAAGCCGACGTCGACATCAAGGTCGAGGAGGACAACGATCCCGAAGAGACCAAGCAGCCGCGTCCGCCGGTCGTCACGATCATGGGCCATGTCGACCACGGCAAGACCTCGCTGCTGGACGCGCTGCGTGGCACCAATGTCACCAAGGGCGAAGCCGGCGGCATCACCCAGCACATCGGCAGCTACCAAGTCACGACCAAGGATAAGCAGAAGATCACCTTCCTCGACACGCCGGGTCACGCCGCCTTCACGGAGATGCGTGCGCGTGGTGCCAATGTGACGGACATCGTCGTGCTGGTGGTCGCCGCGGACGACGGGATCATGCCGCAGACGATCGAGGCCATCAATCACACCAAGGCCGCCGGCGTTCCGATGATCGTCGCGATCAACAAGATCGACAAGCCGGAAGCCGATGCGCAGAACATCCGCAACCGCCTGCTCGAGCACGAGGTCGTCGTCGAAGAGATGTCGGGCGACGTCCAGGACGTGGAAGTCTCCGCGACCAAGGGTACCGGTCTCGACGAGCTGCTGGAAAAGATCGCGCTGCAGGCCGAGCTCCTCGAACTCAAGGCGCGTCCGGATCGTCCGGCAGAGGCGACCGTGATCGAGGCACAGCTCGACAAGGGCCGTGGCCCGGTCGCGACCGTGCTGGTGACGCGCGGAACGCTCAAGCGCGGCGACACCTTCGTCGTCGGCACCGAGAGCGGCCGCGTGCGCGCGCTGGTCAACGACCAAGGCAAGCAGATCAAGGAAGCCGGCCCCTCGATGCCGGTCGAGGTCCTCGGCCTCGGCGGCGTGCCGGGAGCGGGCGAGCAACTCACCGTCGTCGAAAACGAGCAGCGTGCCCGCGAGGTCGCATCCTATCGCCAGGAGAAGGCGACCGAGAAGCGCACCGCGCTCGCGCCGACCAACTTCGACACGATGTTCAACACGCTCGCCAGCAACGTCATAGAATGGCCGGTGGTGGTGAAGGCGGATGTGCAGGGTTCGGTCGAGGCGATCGTCAATGCGCTGCACAACCTGTCGAACGACCTCATCAAGGTCCGCGTCCTGCATGCGGGCGTAGGTGCGATCACCGAAAGCGACGTCACGCTGGCGGCGGCTTCGAATGCGCCGATCATCGGCTTCAACGTGCGTCCGAACCCCAAGGCTCGCGACCTCGTCAAGAAGGACGATGTGCGGATGATGTACTACGACGTCATCTACCATCTGACCGAGGAAGTGGCCAAGGAGATGGCGGGCGAGCTGGGTCCGGAGCGGATCGAGAACGTGGTCGGCCGCGCCGAGGTCAAGGAAGTCTTCAAGTCCGGCAAGAAGGACAAGGCGGCCGGCCTGCTGGTTGTCGACGGGACGATCCGCAAGGGGCTGTTCGCACGTCTCACCCGGGACGATGTCATCGTTTCGGCGACGACGATCGCCTCGCTTCGCCGTTTCAAGGACGATGTCGACGAAGTCCGCGCAGGGCTCGAATGCGGCGTCGTGCTGGAGGACACCAACGACATCAAGCCGGGCGACCAGCTCGAAGTCTTCGAAGTCGAGGAGCGTGAGCGGACCCTGTGAGCGAAACGGTTGCAGACATGGTGAGCGGCGGCGACGAATCGCCGCACACCACCCTCCTGGGGTCCGAATTCGTCGGGTACGACGCCGAAACGCAGACCGCGACGATGCGCTTCACGGTGAAGCCGGAAATGTGCACCTGGCGCGGCGGCGTGCAAGGCGGTCTCGTCGCGGGCTATCTCGACGACGTCATGGGCTATGCCTATGTCGCCGCGACCGAGGGGCAGGGTGCGCCGCTCAACCTCGACCTGTCGATGTCCCTGCTCAAGCTGATCCCGGTCGGCGCAACGATCATCGGTAAGGGCAGGGTGGTGCGCGCCGGTCGCAAGGTCATCTTCCTCGAAGGCGAGCTGCTGGGCGAGGACGGTACGCTCTACGCCCGCAGCACCTCGACCGCGCTGCCGACCCCGCGCCCGAGCGCCAGCCAGACGGGCATGCCGTCCTGATGGCGAAGCGCGAAGCCTATACCTCCGAGCAGCAATCGGTCCGCGTCCTCAAGGTCGGCGAGCGGGTCCGCCATATCCTCTCCGAACTGCTCGCCCGGCAGGAAGTGCACGACGAGACGGTCAGCGCGGCGAACATCTCGGTCACCGAAGTCCGCATGACGCCCGACCTGCGGAATGCGACCGCTTACGTCAAACCGCTGCTGGGCAAGGACGAAGGCGAAATCGTCAAGGCGCTGCGCCAGAACACGGCCTTCCTCCAGCGCGAGGTTGCCAAGCGCCTGGGGCTGAAATTTGCGCCGAAACTGAAATTTCGACCTGACGAAAGCTTCGAGGAAGCCGACCGGATCGAGGCGCTGCTGCGCGATCCCAAGGTCGCCCGCGATCTGGACGACTGATCGCGCAGGCCCGCATCAGGCGGGTATCATTCGCGCCGTCAGGCGGATGTCGACGGTTCTCCCGACGATCAGGCTATAGGCCGTCATGCCGTATTCGCGCCGGTCGATCTGCATCCGGCCGCTGAGCGTGATCGGCTGGCCTCCCGTGGCCTGCGCAGGCGGGCGCTCGAACGTCACGAGCAGGGTTTCAGGGCGGGAAACTCCGCGCGCAGTCAGCGTGCCCTTGATCTCGCCGCGCCTCGCATCGCGCATCACGAGGCGTTCGCCGGTGAACCGGACCGTCGGATAGCGTTCGACCCAGAAGAATTTCTCGCCTCTCAGGCGTTCGAGCGTGACCTTGTCGGGCGCCGTGAGGGCGCGCGCGTCGAGAACGACGTCGATCTTCGCCAATCCCGGATCGTCCGGCACGATGCTGACAGATCCGCTCATGCGCGGGAAACCCGCGGTCTTGCTCGCGATACCGATGAAGGCGACCTTGGCCGTCACCTCGCTCGCCCTTGTATCGAGCCGGTAGGCAAGCGGGGCGTTGGCGAGCAACAGCGCCGCGGCGAACATCAGCGATACAAGTCGGCTCAGTCGCATCGATTGCAAACTCCGGCCCCGTCCGGACCCGTGATGTGCGCAAGCGGCGATCGGGTCAAAGGCTTTCCGCAGGCCCGGTCGGATCGACGGCCGTCGGCGGCTCCATGAATACGTCCGCGCCCGGCCCCAGGGGCAAGTCGAACACCACCCAGCCGATCGTCATGGCAACGCCGGCGATCATCAGGCCGATGGAGAACGGCAGCATGGTCGCGGCGAGGCTTCCGAGGCCGAAATTGCGGTCCCAGCGCTGGGCGAAGATGAGGATCAGCGGGAAGAAGGTCATCAGCGGGGTTATGATGTTCGTCGCGCTGTCGCCGACGCGATAGGCCGCGGTCGCCATTTCGGGCGTGATGCCCAGCAGCATCAGCATGGGGACCAGCACCGGGCCGAGCAGCGCCCACTTGGCGCTCGCGGAGCCGACGAACAGGTTGATGAAGCTCGACACCAGGATGATGGCGGCGAGCAGCGCCCAGGCAGGCAGTCCCGAAGAGCCGAGGAAATCTGCGCCGCCGACCGCGAGGATCAGGCCGAGGTTCGACCACGCGAACATCGCCACGAAATGCGCGATCGCGAAAGCCAGGACGAGGTAATAGGCCATGTCCTCCATCGACCCGGTCAGCATCTTCACCAGGTCGCGGTGGTTCGCGATCTTGCCCGCAGCCTTGCCGTAGGCCCAGCCTGCAGCGAGAAACATGATGAAGAAGAAGGCGACGAGGCTCTGGTAGAAGGGCAGCAGGCGGCCCTCGGGCGCGGCCTCCTGGTCGATCAGCGGCGTGCCCGGTCCGAACACGAAGATCGCCCAGGCTGCGCAGACCGCCAGCACGGCGAGACCCGCCCAGCGCAGACCCTTGCTCTCGCCTTCGGTCAGCGGCCGGTCCTCCTGCGGGGTGGCGAGCTTCTCGTCGGCGTATTGCGGGTCCCAGGTGCCGAGCCGCGGTTCGATGATGCGGTCGTTGACGAACCAGATCACCGGCAGGAAGATGAAGGTCATCCCCGCGATGAAATACCAGTTGCCCGCGATGTTGGCGGTGTAGTCGCCAAAGACGGTCTCGACCGATGCTTCGGTGATGCCGAACAGCAGCGCGTCGAGCTGGCCGGGGATGAGATTGGCCGAAAAGCCGCCCGATACGCCCGCGAAGCCGGCTGCGATCCCGGCGATCGGGTGGCGACCTGCGGCGTGGAAGATGATGCCGGACAGCGGGATCAGCACGACGTAGCCCGCATCGGCGGCGTGATTGCCCATCATGCCGACGAACACGACCAGCGGCGTCAGCAGCTTCTTGGGCGCGTTGCGCAGGCCGGCGCGCATCGCGGTGCCGAACAGGCCGGCGCGTTCTGCGACGCCTGCACCCAGCATCACGACGAGGACGTAGCCGAGCGGATGGAAATGGGTGAAGGTCGCCGGCATCTCGACCCACAGCTTGCGGATGTTCTCGGCCGACAGGAGGCTCTGCGCGGCGATCACGCGCGGCGCGCCGGTTTCCGGATCGACTTCCGCCGGGTGGACCGCGTCGAGGCCGATCAGGCTGGCGAGCACGCTGATCGCGACCAGCGCCAGGATCAGGTAGAAGAACAGGAAGACCGGGTCGGGCAATCGGTTGCCTGCCCGCTCGATCACTCCGAGAAATCCGCGCGATTGCTCGGCAGGTGCCGCAGTTTCCGCCATCGTGTCCCAACTCCCTTGTCGCACGAAGGGCTAACATCCCCAGTCGCGGATGTCGCCCCGCTTTGCAGGGCAATCACCAGCCGATAGGAACGGTCGATGGCCAAGCTCTATTTCTACTATGCGAGCATGAATGCGGGGAAGAGTTCGACCCTGCTGCAGGCGGCGTTCAATTACGGCGAGCGCGACATGCGCGTCTCGCTCTGGACCGCCGCGCTCGACGACCGGCCCGGTTTCGGCGCCATTTCCAGCCGCATCGGCCTGTCCAGCGATGCCCATCGCTTCGACGAGAATACCGATATCGAAGGCCACGTGCTGCGCGAGCATGCCGAGCACCCGTTCGCTTGCGTGCTGGTGGACGAGGCGCAGTTCCTTACCGCGGACCAGGTCTGGCAGCTGGCGCGGCTGGCCGACCGGGCCGGAATCCCGGTGCTCTGCTATGGCCTGAGAACCGATTTCCAGGGCGCGCTGTTTCCCGGCTCGGCCGCCCTGCTGGGCATCGCGGACAGCCTGGTGGAGCTGAAATCGGTCTGCAAATGCGGCCGCAAGGCGACGATGAACCTGCGGGTCGACGACGCGGGCAGGGCGGTGAAGCAGGGCGCGCAGACAGAGATCGGCGGCAACGATCGCTACGTGGCACTGTGTCGCAGGCACTTCAGCGAGGCGTTGGGTGGCTGACCCCCGACAGGAGGCGCTGCGAACCACGCTCGAGGACGGGCCGGTGCGGCTCGAACCGTTCGCCGAACGTCACTTGGAGCCGCTGCGCGCCGCCTGCGACGAAGACCGGGAAATCTGGGACATCTATCCCGTCAACATGCGGGGCGAAGACTTCGACATCGCGATGGCGCGGTTCCACTCCCTCCAGAACTACGTCCGGTTTGCCGTCATCGATGCGCGCGACGACAGGCTTGTCGGCTGCACGAACTACATCAATCCCGATCTTTGGGGCGTGGTGGAGATTGGTGGAACCTATCTCGTGCCGCGCATGCGCGGCTCGGGCTTCAACAGGACTAAAAAGACGCTGATGATCGAGCACGCCTTTGCCTGCGGGTTTCACAAGATCGAATGGCGCGTCGATACCCGCAATACGCGCTCGATGGCGGCTGTCCTGAAGCTCGGCGCGCAAAAGGAAGGCGTGCTGCGGCAGAACCGCGTCACCTGGACGGGCTTTCGCCGGGATACCGCCGTATTCGGATTGCTGCGCGACGAATGGGCTGGCTGATCGGATCAACGCTGCCTATCTTCCGGCGATGTCGGAAACGCTACAACTCATCGTCGTCCTGGTGCCGGCGCTCATCATCGCGATCGTGTTTCACGAGGTCGCCCACGGCTGGGTCGCGCTGGCACTGGGCGATCCGACCGCAAAGGAGCAGAAGCGGCTGACGCTCAATCCCATACGCCATGTCGATCCGGTCGGCACATTGCTCGTGCCGGGATTTCTCGCGGTGGTGGGCGGGCCGATTTTCGGCTGGGCCAAGCCGGTGCCCGTGCGCAAGGACCGGCTCGACAATCCGCGTTTCGGGATGATGGCGGTGGCGGCCGCCGGTCCGGGGACCAATTTCCTGCTGGCGGCGATCGGGGCGATCCTGCTCGGCCTGTTCGCGCCGCAGCTGACGCCTGAGGCCGGGATGCAGCCGGGGCTCGTCGCGCAAGGGCTGTTCTACTTCATCCTGATCAACATCTTTCTCGCGATATTCAACCTCCTGCCGATCCCGCCGTTCGACGGTTCGCACATCGTCGAAGGCGCGATGCCGCGCCGCTGGGTCCATATCTACGAGAAGCTGCGCCCATTCGGCATGCTGCTGTTCGTCGGCCTGATCGCGGTGACCTGGTTTGCGCCCGACCTAGGTGTGCTCGAGAATACCGTCGGCGTGCCGGTCAACTGGGCGCTGGAGAAATATCTCGCGCTCGCCTCTGCAGTGGCGGGCGAGTGACGGGGCCGACCCCTCCGGGATGCGGCTGCGTTCAATGCGGGTTCAGTGGTCCTGCCCCATTACCGTGAGCTGGGAGATCGATATGAACGCACGTCACTGGATTCTGGCCTCGGCCCTCGCTGTGTCGCCCGCACTTGCTGCGGCGGCATCGCTGCCCGGCGTGTCCGACAAGGAGACGACGATCCGTTCGGGCGAAATCCGCGAGCTTCACCCCGGCACCGGCGACGTCCTGTTCGTGCGCGACCGGGAGAACAAGTGGTATCGCGTCGCCCTGAACGAAGGCTGCCTCGACGGACTCGCGACCATCCCGACCGCGAGCTTCCTGTCCCGCGATGTCACCGGCAGGATCGACCTGTTCGCGACGGTCGTGATCGAGAACGGCGGGCAGCGCCGCTGTGCGATCGAATCGATCCGTCGTTCGGTCGCTCCCCCGCAGGTCGACAGCAAGAGCCCGATCACCCTCGATTGAACGGCGAGAGGCATGGCGCGGTGCGCACTCACCGGCTAGGGGCGCTCCGTGACCGATAGACTGAAGCCTGCTCCCCACGGTTGGATCATCCTCGACAAGCCGCGCGGACTTGGCTCGACGCAGGCTGTCGGTGCGGTCAAGCGCAACCTGCGCGAAGGCGGCTATGCCAGAACCAAGGTGGGCCACGGCGGCACGCTCGACCCCCTTGCCGAAGGCGTCCTGCCGATCGCGCTGGGCGAGGCGACCAAGCTTGCCGGGCGGATGCTCGACGCGAGCAAGATCTACGAATTTACCATCCAGTTCGGCGAGGAAACCGAAACTCTCGATACCGAGGGCGAGGTCGTCGCCAGCAGCGACCGGCGGCCGCCGATGGCAGCGATCGCCGCCGTGCTCGACCATTTCACCGGGCCGATCAAACAGGTCCCGCCGGCCTATTCGGCGGTCAAGGTGGACGGCAAGCGCGCCTACGACAGGGCGCGGGCGGGCGAAGATGTCGAGATGACGACGCGCCAGGTGACAATTCACTCGCTCGACTTTGCGCATGACCGGACGGACCCGGCCCTCGATTCCGCCTTTGCGACCACGACCGGCCGGCCCGACCCGTACGATCCGGGCGCACCGCTCGAACTGGCGGACGCCGTTACCCTGACCGCGCATGTCAGCAAGGGAACCTACATCCGCTCTCTTGCACGGGATATCGCACGCGCACTTGGAACATACGGGCACGTTACCTATCTCAGACGTATCAAGGCTGGCCCCTTCCGCGAGGAACAGGCGATTTCGCTGGACAATCTGAACGAAATCGGTAACGGCGCGCCACTTCAAGACCTACTCCTGCCGCTCGAGGCGGGGCTGGACGACATCCCGGCTCTGCAACTCGATCCTGACAGCGCGCAGGCGGTCCGCCAGGGCCGGGTCCTGTCAGAACTGCCCCACACCGACGGGCTCTATTGTGCCAGGCTGGGCGATGTCCCGGTGGCATTGATGGAACTCGAAGGGGGGACGGCAAAGGTCGTCCGGGGCTTCAACCTACCCGATGTCGCGGAGTAAAATGCATGTCGGTTACCGCCGAGAAGAAACAGGAAATCATTCAGGACAACGCCCAGGCAAAGGGCGATACCGGTTCGCCGGAAGTCCAGGTGGCGATCCTCACCGAGCGTATTCGCAACCTCACCGACCACTTCAAGGATCACCACAAGGACAACCACTCGCGTCGTGGTCTCCTGCAGATGGTCAACAAGCGTCGCAGCCTGCTCGCCTATCTTAAGAAGAAGGACGTCGAGCGCTACAACGCCCTGATCCAGAAGCTGGGTCTCCGCAAATAAGAGTTACCGGGGGGCGGCTCAAACGGGCCGCCCTTCGTCTATCCGGCACCCGCGCAATCCGGCGTGGGCGCAGGCCAATGGGGGCGCGAATAGCCCCGCACCGGACCGGGACGGATTACCCGGCACTTGTAGGCCCCGCACCGCAATAAGGCCGTGCGGGTCATTTTAGGAAAATACATGTTCGACAAGAAAACCGTATCGATCGAGTGGGGCGGAAAGACCCTCACCCTCGAAACCGGCCAGATCGCCCGTCAGGCTGACGGCGCCGTGCTGGCTACTTATGGCGAAACCGTGGTGCTGTGCGCCGTGACCGCCGCCAAGAACGTCAAGGAAGGCCAGGACTTCTTCCCGCTGACCGTTCACTACCAGGAAAAATTCTCCTCGGCCGGCCGTATTCCGGGTGGCTTCTTCAAGCGCGAGCGCGGTGCGACCGAAAAGGAAACGCTGACCAGCCGCCTGATCGACCGTCCTGTCCGTCCGTTGTTCCCCGAAGGTTTCTACAACGAAATCAACGTCATCGCGCAGGTCTTCAGCTATGACGGCGAGTGCGAGCCCGACGTGCTGGCGATGATCGCCGCGTCCGCAGCTCTCACGATCTCGGGCGTTCCCTTCATGGGCCCGATCGGCGCTTGCCGCGTCGGCTTCGAGAACGGCGAATACATCCTCAATCCGAAGCAGTCGACGGCGCTGGCCGAAGACGGCCGCCTCGATCTCGTCGTCGCCGCAACCGGCGATGCGGTGATGATGGTGGAATCGGAAGCCAAGGAACTGACCGAAGCCGAAATGCTCGGCGCGGTGGCCTTCGCCCACGACAACATCCGCCCGGTGGTCAATGCGATCATCGATCTGGCCGAACAGGCCGCCAAGGAGCCGTGGGACGTCGCCTCGCAGGACGGCAATCCCGACATGAAGTCCTCGATCAAGGCAATGATCGGCGACGACATCGCTGCCGCCTACAAGCTGACCGACAAGTCGGCCCGTTCGGAGGCGCTCAACGCCGCCCGCGACAAGGTCAAGGCACACTACGCCTCGGACGAGTTCGACGGTCAGCAGCGCATGACCGCGATCAAGCTGACCAAGAAGATCGAAGCGGACATCGTTCGTGGCGCCATCCTGAAGGACGGCACCCGCATCGACGGCCGCAAGCTCGATCAGGTTCGCCCGATCGAAGCGATGGTCGGCGTGCTGCCGCGCGCGCACGGTTCCTCGCTCTTCACCCGTGGTGAAACGCAGGCGCTGTGCTCGACCACGCTCGGCACCAAGGACAGCGAGCAGATGATCGACGGTCTCGAAGGCCTGTCGTACGAGCGCTTCATGCTGCACTACAACTTCCCGCCCTATTCGGTCGGCGAAGTGGGCCGTTTCGGCGCTCCCTCGCGCCGCGACACCGGCCATGGCAAGCTGGCATGGCGTGCGCTGCACAACGTGCTGCCGAGCCATGACGACTTCCCCTACACGATCCGCGTCCTGTCGGACATCACCGAGTCCAACGGCTCGAGCTCGATGGCGACGATCTGCGGCGGCTGTCTGTCGATGATGGACGCAGGCGTTCCGATCGAACGGCCCGTGTCGGGTATCGCGATGGGCCTGATCCTCGAAGGCGACGACTTCGCGGTCCTGTCGGACATCCTGGGTGACGAAGATCACCTCGGCGACATGGACTTCAAGGTCGCTGGCACCGAGCAGGGCATCACCACGATGCAGATGGACATCAAGGTCGCCGGGATCACGCAGGAAATCATGCAGAAGGCGCTCGAGCAGGCGAAGGCCGGCCGCGCGCACATCCTGGGCGAAATGACCAAGGCTTTGTCCTCGTCGCGTTCGGGTGTCTCGCAGCATGCCCCGCGCATCGAGACGATGCAGATCGACAAGTCGAAGATCCGCGACGTCATCGGCACGGGCGGCAAGGTGATCCGCGAGATCGTCGCCGAAACTGGTGCCAAGGTCGACATCGACGACGAAGGCGTGATCAAGATCTCGTCCTCGAACGCCGACGAAATCGCGGCTGCCAGGGCGTGGATCGAAGGCATCGTCGAAGAGGCGGAAGTCGGCAAGATCTACAACGGCAAGGTCGTCAACATCGTCGACTTCGGCGCTTTCGTGAACTTCATGGGCGGCAAGGACGGTCTCGTCCACGTCAGCGAAATGAAGAACGAGCGCGTCGAGAAGCCGACCGACGTCGTGTCGGAAGGCCAGGAAGTGAAGGTCAAGGTCCTCGAGATCGACAACCGCGGCAAGGTCCGCCTGTCGATGCGCGTGGTCGACCAGGAAACCGGCGAGGAGCTGGAGGACACCCGTCCCCCGCGCGAACCGCGTGGTGACCGGGGCGATCGCGGCGACCGCGGCGGCGACCGCCGTGGCCAGCGTGGCGACCGTGGCCGTGGTCGTGGCGGCGATCGTGGCGGGCGTGGCCCGCGGCGCGATGGCGGCGACAACGCCGACGGCGGTGGCGAAGCCCACGTGCCGGACTTCCTGAAGGACTAACAGCTTCAGTCCGCAGGACTTTTGCAAAACGGGGCCGCGAGGGTATGGACCTTCGCGGCCTCTTTTGAATGGCAGGCTGGAACGACATGACGGACTGTGAACGTGCCCGATAGCAGAGCCCTCGGCCAGATCCCCGGAGCGGGGCAGACGCTGCTGCAGCGCCTGCCGCTGGCGCGCTCGCGTCCCTGGATCGGCTATGGCGTGGCCATCGTCGCAAGCCTTACGGGGCTGTTCGTGCGGTGGTTCGTGGCCGACACCCTGCCGGAAGGCTTTCCCTACATCACCTTCTTCCCGGCGGTTATCCTGACCGCGTTCTTCTTCGGCGTCGGGCCGGGGATCCTGTCGGCGGTGCTCTGCGGCCTGCTGTCATGGTATTATTTCATCGCCCCGGTGGAGAGCTTCGCGCTACCCTATCGCGCGGTGGTCGCGCTCGGCTTCTACCTGTTCATCGTCACGGTCGACATCGCGCTCGTCCACTGGATGCAGCATGCCAACCGCCGCCTGGTCGTGGAACAGCGACGCTCCGCGGAACTCGCCGACACGAGGGAGATGCTGTTCAAGGAGCTGCAGCACCGCGTCGGCAACAATCTCCAGATGATGTCCTCGATCCTCAGCCTGCAACAACGCGGCGTGCGGGACGAGGAAGGCAAGGTGGCGCTTGCGGATGCCTCGCGGCGGATCGGGCTTGTCGGCCGGTTGCAGCGCACGCTGTACAGCGCGGACGGCGCGCAATTGTCGCTCGCCAGCTACATCGAGCGCATCGTGCGCGACACGCTCGAGGCATCGGGCCGCGACGACGTGTCGTTCCTCTTCGACGCGCAGGTCAGCGGATCGCTTCCGTCGGAAAGCGCCATCCCGACGGCACTGGTCGTCGCCGAGGCGGTGAGCAACGCGATCGAACACGCCTATTCCGACAACGGGGGCCCGATCGACGTGACACTGGTCGACGGCGAAGAAGATTGCTTCATCATCTGTATCCAGGACGAAGGTGACGGGTTGCCCGAGGATTTCGTACTGGAGGGGGCGACGAGCCTGGGTCTGCGAATCGCCAATACACTGGGACGTTCGCTCGGCGGTGAGTTCACGCTCGCCAACCGGCAGGATGGCCAGGGCGCGATCGCCCGGCTGGTCATCCCCCACGCATCGGAGGATACCGTCAATGCTGCCGCGTGAAGAAATTGCCAAGGCACGGATTCCCGGTGGCGACACGCTGACGCTGATCAGCCACGGGCGCGATTTCGTCATCATGCTCGGCCGTGACGAGCTGATGGGTACGCGCATGCAGTTCAGCGAACAGCAGCTTGCCGAACTGACGCTCGCGCGCCTGTCCGCACCGCGTCCGCGCGTGCTGATCGGGGGCTACGGAATGGGTTTCACCTACCGCGCCGCGCTCGACCACCTGCCCGATGGAGGCAGCGTCACCGTGGCGGAACTGGTGCCTGAAATCCTGGAGTGGGCGGAAGGCCCGCTGGCGCATCTGACGGGCGAGAGCCTCGACGATCCGCGCGGGGAGGTCGTGCTGGCCGATGTGCGTGCCCTGATCGACGATGCGATCGACGGCACTACGCGGCGTTACGATGCGATCCTGCTCGATGTCGACAACGGACCCGACGGGATCGTCCATGACGGGAACGAGCGGCTCTATACCAGGACCGGGCTGGGCAAGGCGCGCGATGCGCTCAATCCCGACGGCGTGCTGGCAGTCTGGTCGGCTGCGCCCGATCACAAGTTCACCGGCAGGTTGAAGGACGCCGGCTTCCACGTCGAGGTCCAGACCGTGCGTGCCCGGCCCAACAACAAGGGCCCACACCACACGATCTGGTTTGCGAAAAAGCGCTAGCTGGCGACGACGCGCGGCCGGCCCATGAAATCGCGCTTGCCCACGGGCGCCCCCTTCATGCGCAGGATGTCGTAAGCGGTCGCGCAGTGGAAATAGAAGTTCGGCTGGCTGAAGCTGAGCAGGAAGTTCTCGGCAGTGAAGTCCATGCCGTTGCCCTTGAACTCGAAGCGCATCGGCTGGCCCATGAAGTCTTCCATCTCGTCTTCGGTGAGCGCTTCCATCGCCTCCACCGCTCCGGCGATCTTCTTGCGGAGCGCATCGAAGCTGGTCGGCGGCGGATCGAGATCGGGCGAGTAGACGCCCGCTCGGACGCCCTCGATCGAACCTTGCGTGTGCTCGGCGACACATTTCACTTGGTAGCACCAGGGCAGCATGTCCTCGTAGATGCGCGCGCCGATCAGTTCGGCTTCGCTTGTGCCGGTCTCTCCGCACCATTTTTCGGCAGTGTCGATCAGATGGCGGGCGGTGCCCAGCATCTGCAGGGCGCTGGGGACATAGGCTGCGTGCAAGGATAGCGGCATCGGTTTCTCTCCCAAGAAAAAGGCCCGGGCGTCGCATGGGACACCCGGGCCGGAATTGTTGTGTAGCTCAGCGAACCCGCGGTCCGCCGAAAGGCAGCGGCGGAGGGGGACGGCGCGCGCCGCGCGGCAGCTGTGCCTGGTAGGCCCGCCCGCAATGTTCGACGCAATAGGGGAAGCCGGGGTTCACCGACTCGCCGCAGAAATGGAAGTCGGGCTCGCCGGGATGGCCCATCGGCCAGCGGCAAACCTTGTCCGACAGGTCCAGCAGGCTGGTCTTGTCGGCGATCGAAGGGTCGGGCTTGGCCGGAACGAGACGACGCGGCGGGGCGGGCGGGATCGGCGCCTGCTGGTCGCCCGGGCCCTGTCGCTGGAAACCGCCCGGACCGATCGAGACGATCTTGGGCAGGTCGGGTATCTTGTTGGGGATGGGCTGGCTCTGGTTGACCGGACCTGCCGCCGCCTGGGCAGGCGGAGCCGAAGCAGGCTTAGTTGCCGGCGTTGCCGCCACGGGCTTGGGCGCGGGTTTCTTCGCGACGGGCTTGGCCGGCGCCTTGGCCTTGGCCTTGCCCTTCGGCTTCTCGTTCGCCTTTACCGGCGAGGGGCGCGACTTCAGGCCGAGCCGATGCGCCTTGCCGATCACCGCGTTGCGGCTGACCCCGCCAAGCTCGTCGGCGATCTGGCTCGCGGTCGATCCGCTTTCCCACATCTTCTTCAGCGTGGCGATCCGTTCGTCAGTCCAGCTCATTGAATTCCTGTTCTCGTCATTTGGTGCGCGGGTTGCTCTTGCCGCGACCAGTCATTACTCGGACCGATATGGTGGATCGATCCAGTCCGGCAACCCCAGCGGGGTTTGCATCGCCTTCCGCGGCGCAGAATGCAACGGCGAAACGCGCTTTTCCCGAGCGCGGCGTGCCCGTGATCGTGGGTATCAACCGGATCGGTCTGTGGAGCCTCTATATGAAGGAGGTGCGCCGCTTTCTCAAGGTGCAGACGCAGACGATCTGGGCGCCGGCAGTAACAACCCTGCTGTTTCTGGTGATCTTTACGGTCGCGCTCGGCCGATCCGGCCGCGAAGTGCTCGGCGTGCCTTTCGCGACCTTCGTCGCACCCGGGTTGATCGTGATGGGCATGATGCAAAATGCCTTTGCCAATTCCTCGTTCTCGCTGCTGTCTGGCAAAATCCAGGGGACGATCATCGACTTGCTGATGCCGCCGCTCTCGAACGGAGAACTGATGGCCGGCATCGTGCTCGCCGCCATCACGCGGGCGATAGCCGTCGGCTTCACCGTGGCCATCGCCATGGCGCTGTGGCCGGGCGTCTCGCTGGGCGCGGCACATCCGTGGGCGATCGTCTGGTTCGGCCTGATGGGCGCGACCATGCTCGCCCTGCTTGGCCTCGCGACCTCGATCTGGGCGGAAAAGTTCGACCACAACGCAGCGATCACCAATTTCGTGATTGCCCCGCTGTCGCTTCTCTCGGGCACCTTCTACGTGATCGACAATCTCGCGCCAGCATTCCAGGCGGTCAGCCGCCTCAACCCGTTCTTCTACGTGATCTCGGGCTTCCGGTTCGGCTTCTTGGGAGAAAGCGACATCGGCAACACAAACATGGCGGTGATCCACAGCGCCATCGGCATGGGGGTCTTCAACCTGTTGCTCGGCTACGTGACTTACCGGCTGCTGAAGTCCGGCTGGAAGATCAAGAACTAGGCGCGCGCGCCGTCGCTCAGTGCGTCAGCTTGCGGCGCACGCGATAGCGTCCTGCCTCGAATTCCTCGAACATCTGCGGGATCTCGGGGTGGCCCACTGGACCGTTCGTGCCGTCGGCCAGCAGGTTCTGCTGACTGACGTAGGCAACGTAGGAGCTTTCCTCGTTTTCCGCGAGGAGGTGGTAATAGGGCTGGTCGCGATCGGGGCGGATGTGTTCGGGGATCGACTGGTACCATTCCTCGCTGTTGGCGAAGACGGGGTCGATGTCGAAGATCACGCCGCGAAAATCGAAGATGCGGTGGCGGACGACGTCGCCGATGCCAAACCGGGCGCTGGCATTGCGCGGGACGTCGATCGTGCGGCCTGCCTGGGCCGAGAAGAACTGGCTACGATCCATCATGGGCATGATATGGCCTTTCGCACCTGCAAAACAAGCTGCCCGCGCGAACGATCCCCGAATGTGTCGCGAAAGAGGGTTTTGAGGGCTTGGCAAGGCGGGGGCGTTCGGCTAACCGGCGCGCTTCCCGACAGGGCCTCATGCTGAAACGGGCGTTTCGAACGCCCGCCTCGCATACCGCGGAGAGGTGGCAGAGAGGTCGAATGCGCCGCACTCGAAATGCGGTATACGGGCAACCGTATCGTGGGTTCGAATCCCACCCTCTCCGCCATCTATCTCATTGATATTTCTCGTGTTTCCCAGCTTCCCTGCAAGCCTGTGAATTCCCGCGGTTAGTTCGCGGCAAGCCGTCACTAGTGCTGGAAATCGCCATCGTCTCCGCGCCTCATTGAGGCGTTTTGGCGGGGCAAGTCTCCGCGCCAAGCAAACTCGGTGCGGTTTCCCTGTTTATCAGGGAATCTACAGGGAATTTGTCAGTTTTGGGGCGGTTTTGCGCATTCCAGGCATTGATCAGCGCTGTGCAAACCTTCAGAATTGCTGGAGTTTTGGGATCGAGCCAATCCCAAATTCCCTGGACGACAAAGCAGGGAATTTATTCGCAGGTGCAGGGACGCAATTGCCTGCGAGCAGCGAATGGCGTGATGACGTCTTGCCATCACAATCAGGCGTTCCATCCCAGCGTCTCGCGCTGGGCGTTCCAACCGATCGGAATGGCGATGGCCTTGAGCGCTTCGAGGGTGAGCGTCGGCGGTTGACGGCCGGCGAGAATGTCGGCCTGGAGATCGGGCGCGAGCAAGGCCAGACGCAGGATCTGGCGATTATAGATCGATGCCGGCGAGGCGTCGAGCGAAGGCATGCCCTTAGACCAGGCGAGCATGCGGTGCGCATTTCGTAGCGCTGCGTTGAGGGCCTGGTCCGGTCTTGCCGGTCGCTGCGATCCGGCGATGACCAGCCGCTTGCCCCCGCGTAGCGGCAGCGCAAGCGGAACGGCGATGCGCAAGGTTCCCTGGCCCGAATGGAGGATCGTCTCTCCGCTGCCGAGATTGAGTGTGATGTCCTTGGCTGCTGCTTCTTCGAGATCAATCAGCAGTCCGTCGCTCTTAAGCCGGATAGCAAAGATGTAATCGAGCGGCTTTGCTTCATTGGGCAGCCAACGCGCGAGCAGCTCGCCTAGTGTCTTCTCCAGATCGCTGGCTGAGATACGCTGGAGGATGTCGTTGCTTGGCTTTGCGCCTTGCTGAAGCGAGGCCGAGACATAGTAGCGATAGAGCGTGCCGTGCCGGTTGCGGGTGTGGACCGGGGTCATTGCTTCACCTGTCGCGTCGAACAATCTGCCGGTCAGGTACGACTTGGCATTGGGCGATTTGCGTCGGCGTCTTGGAGCATGCTCGACAAGCGATAGCTGGACGCGATCAAATGTCTGCTCATCGATGATCGCGTCGTGCCCGCCCTCGTGGATGATACCCTTATGACGAATCTTGCCGAGATAGATCGGGTTCTTCAGCAGGTGAAACAGCGCGCCGCGATTGAAGGGGACGCCCCCCACAATGTTACCTTTGCTTGTCGTCCAGCGCTTGGAAGTGACGCCGCGCCGAGCAAGGTCGCGCTGCAGCTTATGGACCGAGCCGAGCTCAATGTAGCGCGCAAAGACATGGCGCACGGTCTTGGCCTCCGCCTCATTCACCTGGAGGATGCGGGAACCGGCCGCAGGCAGATCATAGCCCAGAGGTAGGACGCCGCCCATCCACATGCCCTTGGCCTTGGAGGCAGCGATCTTGTCGCGGATCCGCTCGCCGGTGACCTCGCGTTCGAACTGGGCGAAGGAGAGCAGGACATTGAGCGTCAGCCGCCCCATGCTGCTGGTGGTGTTGAACGATTGGGTGACCGAGACGAAGCTGATTTCTTTGGCATCGAAGCGTTCGACGATCCGGGCAAAGTCGGGGAGCGAGCGCGTCAGCCGGTCGATCTTGTAGACCACCACGACATCGATGAGGCCAGCATCGACATCACCGAGCAGCTTCTGCAGCGCCGGGCGCTCCATGCTTCCGCCGGAGAAGCCGCCATCATCATAGAGTGTGGGGACCACCTGCCAGCCTTCATGAGCCTGGCTTTTGACATAGGCCTCGCCGGCTTCGCGCTGCGCATCGAGGCTGTTGAAGTCCTGTTCAAGCCCTTCGTCCGAACTCTTGCGGGTGTAGATCGCGCAGCGCAGCCCTTTCCTATCCTTCGGCATCAGGCATCTCTCAGGCCGAAGAAGCGCGGCCCGTTCCACTGCGACCCGGCAATAGCGGTGGCCGCGGCCGACAGGCTCGGAAAGAGCTGGCCCCCAAACCGGAAGCCATCCTCTTCCACGATCACCTCGATTGCTCTGCCCTTCCAGTTGCGCGTGAGCCTTGCGCCAACGCCCAGTTCGAGGCCCTCGGCCATTGGCGCGCCCTTCCTGGCCAGCGCCCGCTGCGTGTGCGTGTCTATTCCACCCAGGCCATCAGCCTGCACGCGCCATGCGAGCAGCATGCGCATGAAAGGTTCGGAGCGCAGCGGTGGGGGAGGGCCATAGCGCCTCCTCCACTCGCTGCGCAGCCCGACAAGATCCATCGCTTCGATCTCGGCGATGGCTGTTTCGAGGTCGGTACTCATTGTGCTGGGGCCGTTGCCTGGTAGCGCCGCACACCTTCGATCTTCTCAGATGTGATAGCGAGGCCGCGCTTCTTGAGCGCACCGGCCAGCGCGCCGCGCACCGAGTGCTGCTGCCACCCCGTCGCTTCGACCATTTCAGAAATGCTGGCTCCGCCCTCGCGCGTAATCAGTTCTTGCAATTGATCGAGCCGGGTCGGGCCTTTGCTCTTGAAATTTGGCTTCGTTCCAGCCTTGATGGGGGACTTTTGGGCGGCCTTGCTGCTGGCCTTCTTTTTCTCAGATGTCGTCATTGGTGTTCTCCGGTTGGGCAGCGCCACAACGGTCGCTGCTACCGGAGCAAGCCCGGCTGACCGGGCACGCACCACCAATGCTCAGATCTCCACACTAGTCCAGTCGATTGTCGGTCAATACGGGACGAAGCCGGGATTCTTTTTGGTGTCGGGATTGCGCCCCATGATCGGTCATTCACTCCAGTTGCTTCAACTACTGAAAGCGGACGCGGCTGAGGTCGCGAACAGCGTCTCGTTGTGGCACTCGTCGCGCAGGCGGCCATTTAAGCTTTTCACGAAACCGTTCTGCATCGGCTTGGCCGGCGCAATGTAATACCACTCAGCTCGTTGTTTCTGCGACCAATGCAGCCTCGGCCAAGCCTTGCGTATTCTCGCCGCACGTGGCGTCGCGCCGCACCCGCATTTGCTCCTATTTCTTTTGAGCCCCGGCGGTCACGCGATCGCGTGGCTGACATCGGACCTCGCGCAGTTATTCGAGGACTTCTCCGGCAAACTGCCATCAGTGCTCGAATGGGTCTTAGGCAAGCAAGTTCACGATCTGAAGCCGCGATGGGTCAAGTCACCGCCCATCGTGTTGCGCGACTGCTTTCCGACCACATCGATGAGCTCGAACGCAAGGATGTCTTGATTAGCGACGTCTTCGCTGCTGCCGAAAGAGGTCACCGTGGGTGAGGAAATCGAAAAGGGAGCGACTGAAACCTGCCACGTCGTTCGGCTCAATCGTTTCGCGGGGCTGCGTCACCGCGTCGGTCATGGTCATTCTACGATCTACCGTCGGATGGCCGAGGGCAAGTTTCCGAGGCAAATGCAAGTGGGCGGGGATGCTGTTGCATAAGAGGAATGCGAAATAGAACAATATATTGCCGCAAAGCTCAATTGAGCCAATCCCCTGCGTCCGTTATTGGTGTCTCGCAACTCAGCAAAAAGTGCGCGGAGAGGCTGTTAGTTATCGATTTTTTGGCCAAGATGTTCAACGAGTGAGCTGGCCGCTGGCCCTCAGCCATTGGCTGAGGAAAACTCACACGTTGAAATGACCTGCAATCAACCCTAGCATGCTAGAGTGTTAATGGGGCTTTGGTGATGAGTAAAAGCAAGAAGGATCAGGTTTACGATACGATCATTGATCGGCTTGTCAAAAAGGAATATCGCTTCGGACAGAATATCCTGGTCAAGGAACTCGCGCAGGAAATCGATGCAAGCCGACAACCAATCATGGCTGCGCTCACTGCGCTAAGCACGGACGGATTCGTCAAGATCATTCCGCAAGTTGGTTGTCAGGTAATCCAGCCTTCAAAAACTGATATTAGCGATTTCTATCTGATGTTTGCAAGGTTGGAGGGTCTCTTTGCAGAACTTGCAGCAATCCGCAGAAGCGCTCGGAGCCTCGCTCGCCTAAAGGCAATAAATCTGCAAATTAGGCACGAACTCTTTGATGGGAATGGTGAAGACTATCGAACACTCAACCACGAGTTCCACCGCGAGATGCATAAGATGGCCAATTCGGAACTGCTTGGAGCGAGGCAGGCGGTCAATTTTGCGATGTCCGATTTCATCATAGCGCAGGTGACGAGTTTCAAGCCGCACTTGAGCGAGGCCGTTGATGAACATGAAGCCATCATTGAGGCCATTGATCGGGGGGACGGAGTGGCAGCAAGGGCGGCAGCTGAAGCGCACATCTTCGCTGTTTCTGCCAGCGTACTCGAGAGCATGAAGGCCTGATCACGCGGCCAAGCTCAAAGTAGCCCTTGCCAAATCATACTAGCATGCTAGTGTGCCGAAAAATGGGAGAGATTGAATGTTGATGAAGGCCGCTCGCCTCCACGACGTGGGAACAAGTTTTCGTATAGAGGACATCGAGCGTCCTGAACCTGGTCCGGGCGACGTTCTCGTGCGCGTGCACGCATGTGGCATAATTCCAAACATGAAAAACGTCATGGCGCACTATGCGGAATGGTTTCCCTATCTGCCCCTCCTCCCTCTTCCAGCGATCTATGGCCTTGATTCGGCTGGTGAGGTCGTGGCTGTCGGAGACCGAGTTCACGGAGGGACAGTTGGAGAGCGGGTGTACATCACCATTGGCTACGAATTTTAGACATGAAGGTCCCAGCCAACACCCACCTTCTGATGGAGGCTTGAGCCATGCTCGCTCTGGCTTGCGCATCTCATTCACCCCTCATGCCAAATGGCCCGGCTGACGATAAAACTCGTCAGTCGGTCGCTGAAGGCTTCTCCAAACTCGGATCATTCATTGAGGACTTTGCGCCCGATTTGGCGATCGAGTTTGCACCTGATCATTTCAATGGTTTCTTCTATGATTTGATGCCGATGTTCTGCATCGGCTTAGAGGCACATTCGGTTGGCGACTGGGGAACCAAAGCGGGGCCGCTGAGGGTTCCAGGCCAAGTCGCCGGACCTATGGCTGAACACCTTGTAAATAAGGGCTTCGATGTCGCCGTCTCCCATCGAATGAATGTTGATCACGGGTTCGTGCAATTCTGGGAAAATACAGTCGGCAGCGCTTCGCAAATCCCTGTCGTTCCAGTTTTCGTCAATTGCGCGGCGCCGCCATTGCCCACATTCAAGCGAGCACGATTGCTCGGCGAAGAAATCGGCAGATTTGCGGCGGATCTCGGCAATCGAGTCCTGATCGTCGCTTCAGGAGGGCTGAGCCACGATCCACCGACGCCTCAATTAGATGAAGCAAATGGCGAGGTCCGCGAGCGCCTGATTGCGGGTCGCAACCCTCCTATCGAGGTGCGGCAAGCAAAGGAGGCTAGGATCCTCCAGATTGGCGAAGCGGCAGCAAAAGGCGATGCCGGCATCCTCCCTGTCTCTCGAGAATGGGACGAACGCTTCTTGTCTCAATTGGCGGGACAGAATTTGCAGTCGTTTGACGACCTATCAATGAAAGAGGTGGTTGCAGAGGCTGGACGCGGAGGACCGGAAACTCTCTGCTGGGTGGCAGCGATGGCTGCTGCATCTGCGCAAGGCCCGCTCCAAACCGAGCTGTACCATTATTCTGACACGCAGGGCTGGATTGCCGGGATGGCAATTCTTTCAGGTCACAACATTTCCGAGCCGGGGTCCCAATGAGCGAAAGGTTTGACACAGATGTACTGGTTGTTGGGAGCGGCCCAACCGGTGCGACAACGGCGCTTGCGCTAGCGACCTATGGCATACGTGTGCAGATCGTAAGCCTGTGGAATTGGCTTGCTCACACTCCTCGCGCCCATATCACAAACCAGCGAGCCATGGAGGTGTATCGTGATCTCGGTATAGAGGAACAGGTGCACGAACAGGCAACGCCCTGGGAATTTATGGGCGATACTCCTTATGCCACGAGCCTTGCTGGCGAGGAACTGGTGCGGCAGCGTTGCTGGGGTACCGGTGACAAACGGAAGAGCGATTACTTGGTCGCGAGTCCTTGTGGTCTGGTTGACCTAATCCAACCAAAAATCGAACCGATACTCCTCAAGAATGCGTCGGAGCGTGGCGCAACCTTTACCTTCAATACCGAATATCTTCGCCACGACCAAGATGACACTGGAGTGACGGTCTTTCTGCGCGAGAGGCTTTCCGGGAGAGAATACTCAGTTCGAGCACGATTTCTTGTCGGCGCCGACGGGGCAAGGTCCAAGATTGTCGACGAGTTGGAATTGCGCGTGACGGGTGAGTTGGCTCGAGCAGGCACCGTTTACACAATCTTCGATGCAGATCTTGCGCAATACGTTGAACATCGCCCGAGCATCCTGAACTGGATCGTCAATCCGAACACCAGCTTTGGGGAGATCGGAATGGGATTGCTCCGCGCCGTCAATCCGTGGACCCGCTGGATTGCTGGTTGGGGCTTCGACCTAAGCAAAGGCGAGCCCAATCAGTCGCCCGAATTCGTCAAACAGCAAATCAAAACCATGATTGGTGATCCGGATATTGAGCCGGAAATTATCGAGACTTCCCTCTGGTACGTGAACCAGGCGTACGTGCCGCAATGGTCCGTGGGACGTGTGTTCTGTGGTGGGGACGCGGTCCATAGGCACCCTCCATCAAGTGGACTCGGTCTCAACACGTGCGTCCAAGATGCACACAACTTGGCTTGGAAGCTCGCCTACGTGATCCACGGCTTTGCCGGCCTTGAACTGCTGGAATCGTATTCGGTTGAACGGTCTCCGGTAGGGAAGCAGATCGTCGAAAGAGCCAATCTCTCACGTGCTGAGTACGCCCCCCTCCATGCGTGTCTGCGGGTCGATGGTGCATCCCAACCAGTTGCCGAGGGAATTCGGCGGTTTAGAGACCCTGGACCCGAAGGCCAGGCTGCGCGAGCGGCGATGCTGGACGCTATCAGACTCAAGGACACTGAGTTCAATGCTCTCGGTGTCGAATTAAATCAGAGATACGAGTCTACAGCGGTCATCGCTGATGAGGACCTGAAGCCCGAGAAATTCTCAAAGGATCCGGTTCTCTATCATCAGGCGACGACGCGACCTGGTGCGAAGATTCCCCATGTATGGTTGGTCGATAAGGGCGGACAAAAGGTGTCGACGCTCGATATCACCGGCAAGGGCATGTTTACTCTCGTTACCGGCCTAGGCGGGCAATGCTGGAGCGAAGCGGTCAATGCTTTGGACTTCCCTTATTTGAAATCGGTGATGATCGATAGCGCTGGCGCGCGCGACCTCTACTGCGATTGGCAGGAATTACGCGAAATCGAAGAGTCTGGCGCTCTGGTGCGGCCGGACGGGGTAGTCGCGTGGCGCCATCAATCCGCTCCCTCTGATGCGTGCGAGGCCGAGAACCTTTTGGCTTCGGCACTTGGACGAATTCTGGGCATCGAGAAAGGGGCAATAAGCCAATCGCGGCAGCATCAGTTTGCGCCAAACTTCGGGCCGCACCTGTTCGCATAGGAATTACTCCGCGAACCGCTGGTAAAGATGATGATGTGGGATCAATGAATATGTCTGATGAAAAGCCAATGAATTTTGCTAGCGTGTGGGCGGATCTTCGCGGCGTAGAGTTTGCGCAGAGATTTATCGATGTCGATGGAATTCGGACACGTCTGATTGAGTCCGGCGATCGTTCCAAGCCGCTGGTCTTGGCGCTCCATGGGGTCGGTGGACATGCTGAAGCATATTCCCGCAATTTTGGCGCTCATGGAGCGGAATTCTGGTTTGTCGCCATCGACATGCTCGGTCATGGATGGACCGACAAGCCGGCTATTGACTATCAGGTCAAGGATTACGCTGAGCACGTTCTCGGCGTTCTCAAGGCTCTCGGGCATGAGAAGGCCTCGATTTCAGGAGAGTCCCTTGGCGGTTGGGTCGCGACCTATCTTGCCGTTCATCATCCGAAATCAGTTGAGCGACTGGTGCTTAACACATCGGGTGGCTGGACAGCCCACCCGGAAGTCATGACTCGGCTCAAGAAACTATCGGGCGAAGCAGCTTCCGATCCTAGCTGGGAGCGAATTCGTGCGCGCCTCGAGTTTCTGATGTTCGACAAGTCGAAGGTGTCAGACGATCTGATCGAAACGCGGCGCGCTATTTATGCTCAACCCGGATTCGCCGACACCATGAACAGGATCATGTGCCTACAGGACATGGAAATTCGACGACCAAACATGATCACAGAGGAGCAATATCGCTCCATAAGTGCTCCCACGCTGGTCATCTGGACTTCGCACGATCCGACGGCGACACCTGATGAAGGAAAGCAAATCGCAGATATGATTCCTGATAGTCGCTATGTAGTCATGAACGAATGCGGACATTGGCCGCAATTCGAAGACCATGCGCAATTCAATCAATTGCACACGCAATTCCTGCGAGGTGAATTGTGATTCCAAACGATTTGGAAGAGGCTGCAAGAATGTTGCGCGCGGCCTACGCGGGAACACCCATTCCCCCTTTACGCGCTTTTCTCGAACCCACTGATGCTGCTGGTGCCTATGGCGTGCAAGAGATCAATACGCGCTACTGGGAAGCGCAGGGCCGTTGCATCGTCGGACGCAAGGCCGGACTGACAGCCGAAGCGGTGCAGAAGCAGCTCGGCGTCGACCAGCCCGATTTCGGAGTTCTGTTCGACACAATGAGGGTGGCCGACGGCGGCGATCTCGATCCGGCGAAGTGCCTGCAGCCCAAGGCCGAAGCGGAGATCGCCTTCGTGCTTGGCGCTGACTTGCCCTCTGCGGAGACCTCAGCGGAAGACGTCGCTGATGCAGTCGCCACTGTGCACGCCGCAATCGAGATTGTCGACAGCCGCATCGCAGACTGGAAGATCACCTTTGCCGATACCGTGGCAGACAACGGTTCTTCCGCCTTTTTTGTCCTCGCCGATGAAGGCCTCCCGCTCGAAGGTCTCGATCTCGAAGGCGCGCCCATGGACATGCAGGTTAATGGCGAGACAGCCTCTACCGGTATCGGCAAGGCAGCGCTTGGCAATCCGCTCAACGCCGCTGCGTGGCTAGCCCGCACGCTCGCCGAACGCGGAGAGCCGCTGAAGGCAGGCGACATCCTGCTCGCTGGTGCGCTTGGCCCGATGGTCGCGCTGTCCCCGGGAGATAAGGTCCACGCCAAGGTCGGCGGGATCGGCGAATGCAGTTTCAGCTATGGGCACGCCAAATGAGCGGCAAGACCAAGGTCGCGATCATCGGATCGGGGAACATCGGCACCGATCTGATGATCAAGATCATACGCCTTTCCGAAGTTCTCGAAATGTGCGTGATGGTCGGTATCGATCCGGAATCCGATGGCCTCGCCCGCGCCAGGCGCATGGGGGCCGCTGCTACGCATGAAGGAATCGAGGGGCTCGTCGCGATGCCCGAGTGGGACGACATCGAAATCGTGTTCGACGCCACCAGCGCCAGCGCGCACAAGCGCAACAGCGAGATAGTGCTGGCGGCGGGCAAGCGCATGATCGATCTGACCCCCGCCGCAATCGGACCCTACACGATCCCGCCGGTGAACGGCGATGGCAACCTCGACGCCGCCAACGTCAACATGGTCACCTGCGGCGGGCAGGCGACGATCCCGATCGTTGCCGCGGTCAATCGTGTCGCGAAGGTGCACTACGGCGAGATCGTCGCCTCCATCGCCAGCAAAAGCGCCGGCCCCGGCACCCGCGCCAACATCGACGAGTTCACCGAAACCACCAGCCAGGCGATCATGGATGTCGGCGGCGCGACGCGCGGCAAGGCGATCATCATCCTCAATCCCGCCGAACCGCCGCTGATCATGCGCGATACCGTGTATTGCCTCTGCGACGACGCCGATCAGGACGCTATCCGCCAGTCGATTGACGACATGGTTGCCGAAGTGCAGAGCTATGTCCCGGGTTATCGCCTGAAGCAGGCGGTACAGTTCGAGCATATCGGTTCTAACCGACCGCTGCGCATCCCGGAAATGGATGCTGAATTCACCGGCCTCAAGGTCAGCACCTTCCTCGAGGTGGAAGGCGCGGCACACTACCTGCCTGCTTATGCCGGCAATCTCGACATCATGACCTCGGCCGCGCTCAAGACTGCTGAGAAGATCGTCACCCGCATGCATGAAGGAGGCGCAGCATGAGCTTCGATCCGGCTACCGACAAGCTCTACATCCAAGATGTCACCCTTCGCGACGGAATGCACGCCATCCGGCACCAGTACGGGATCGATCACGTCAAGGCGATCGCGAAGGCGCTCGACGCGGCCAAGGTCGATGCCATCGAGGTGGCACATGGCGACGGGTTACAAGGCTCCAGCTTCAACTACGGCTTCGGCGCCTACACCGACTGGGACTGGATCGGGGCAGTTGCAGAAGAGCTCGAGCATTCCGTGCTCACCACGCTGCTGCTGCCTGGCATCGGCACCGTGCACGACTTGAAACACGCCTGCGAAATGGGCGTCAAATCGGTTCGTATTGCCACGCATTGCACCGAAGCTGATGTCAGCAAGCAGCATATCGAAGCGGCGCGCAATCTCGGCATGGACGTCTCGGGCTTCCTCATGATGAGCCATATGACCGATCCGGAATCGCTCGCGCAGCAGGCGCTGCTGATGGAAAGCTACGGTGCGCATTGCGTCTATGTCACTGACAGCGGCGGCGCGATGAATATGGACGAATATGCCGGGCGCCTGGAGGCCTATGACCGCGTGCTGAAGCCCGAAACGCAGCGCGGCGTTCATGCACATCACAACCTGTCGCTCGGCGTCGCCAATTCCATCGTCGCGGTGCAGAATGGCGCGGTGCGCGTCGATGCCAGCCTTGCGGGCATGGGCGCAGGCGCGGGAAACGCACCGCTTGAAGTCTTCATCGCCGCGGCCGACCGATACGGTTGGAACCACGGCTGCGACCTTTATGCCGTGATGGATGCCGCCGAAGACCTTGTGCGCCCGTTGCAGGACCGCCCCGTCCGGGTGGATCGCGAAACGCTAACGCTGGGATATGCCGGGGTCTATTCGAGCTTCCTGCGTCACGCCGAAAAGGCCGCGCAGGACTATGGCATCGATACCCGTTCGATCCTGGCGGAAGTGGGCAAGCGCAAGATGGTGGGCGGTCAGGAAGACATGATCGTCGATATTGCGCTGGATCTGTCTCAAGATAATTCGGTCAGGGGCCGGATCGTAAATTCCTAAAATGAAAGCGAAAATGACATGAATGTGATGCCTCTTCTTGAGATCGAACATGGCCGAAGCGCACCACATCAACAAACCTGAACAATTCGTCACCGATCTGGGGCTCGTCGAAGCATGGCGCGAAGGCGGCGATTGTAGCGAATTCTGCCATCCGGCTCCGGAGATGGAAGTCGCCTGCAAGTGAATGACCGAAAAGGGCGGTTGCGGAAAGTCCGCTTCCTGCACTCGAACTCCAAAAGCAAACCGGCCGTTAACGGCCCATCACCAGTCATCCTTGTTCGACCTGTCGGCGAGAACGCATGCTGCAACCGAATTTGCAGAGGCGATGTAGGCTTGTTCGGCCTTCTTCCATTGGGAGCCAGTCCACTTGCCAATAGGAGCCCAGCCGCCGGCATACTCATTGAACCTCTCAAGGTTGGTTTGGCTTATGCGGAACCTTCCTTCTCGTGCTTCGAAGGTGAACCGGCTGCGGATCTGCCACTTGGGTAAGCTGCCATAGGTAATGGCACTCCGCGCCACGATCATTCCGCCTTCGATATCGCTGGTGATGATAAGAGGCGCGTTGACGGTGCCTGGCGCAAGATGCTGCGCAATGCAGGTTTGCGCGCGCGCGGCGATCTCGGCTGGTGATCCTGCGGTCTGATACACTTCACTGACTACTTCGGTCAGGTATTCCCGAGCGTTTGCAGGACTAGCCGAAACTGCGGTTAGGGCGATTGCAAGGCTGGCATATCTTACCATCGGCTCAAGTCCTCCTCTCAAGGCCTGTAGGTTGCTGCGAAGCCGGCCCCTTTCAATCACAATGACTTAACTGATCGGGCAATGCTGACAAGTTCGCACTTGTCTTCCTGGTCCATTTGAGCAAGTTGGCTGCGCTCCCCGTGAAAGCCGGGGAGCGGGGCGTAGAAACTCCTTCCGCAGATCGCTCGGCCGTTTATCGGCCGGGTGGCATGCGCGCATGTCCAGCCGGCAACGGTAAAGGCGTATGCGCCTGCTCTACGGACAGGTTTCTAACACCCGGCTTCGGCCGTCGCCCCGAGAGGACATAGGAGCGACGAGAGATGCGAAGCCGGATCACTTCGAGATTGGTAGCATGCACATGCCTGCTTGGCATTGCGCTCAATGCGGGAACGGTTCCTGCCTCGGCGCAGGCGGTCACGGGCTGGACCGACAAGCAGCAGGCGAAACGCGCCGAGCAATTCGCGAGGCTCACACCTGAGCATTTCGCGCGCACCGCGGAAGCGCATGATGACGAGCTTGAGGTCGTTGCCACAATCGACACTCAAAAGGGGCACCGCTTCAAGGGCGCCTTCAAAGACCCCGTTCGCACCGACACGTTTTTGCGCGCGCTCGTAAACAAGCGCAGTGGTGCTGCGCTCTACCAACTCTATGCGAGCCTGACCTACACCGGCGAGTGGCGCACTTTCACCAGCGCGACCTATGTGGGTAGCGAGGGGCCGGTGAGCGCACCCCTGAAAGTGATTAGGCGCGACGTCGACTGCCAATATGGCGGATGCATCTATGTCGAGCATGTCGCCATTGAGATTTCAGGAGTCTTGCTCGAGGAACTGGCTACCAGAGCTGCGGAACGACCGGTCAAGCCCTGGCGCTTTCGCTTCAAAGCGAGGAACGGGCAGGACTGGACCGATGATATGGCGCCTGCCGAGGCAGCCGGTCTGCTGCTCGCGGTCGAGCGCTACAGAGCAAAAACGAGCGAGTAGGCGTGATGGCCGCTCGCGACATGACTCCAGGAAGCAAAACAGTCGACGAGACACACGTGTCGCCAAACCGTTCTGCTGCACTGTTTGCGACCGAGGGTTCGGCAAGGGAGTGGCTCTGCCGCGCCGATCCGAGAGTACGCATTCCCACTTCGTCGCAGCGCCGGGCATTGATGATCAGCTTTGCCGAACGCGGCATCGCGCTGGTCGCAAGTGCGTTCGAAGCGGTGCGGCTCGATGGCGAGGTCGATCTCGACGATTCGTCTGACATCACAGCCCATGCCGATGGCGTCACCCTGATCGAGATCAAGTCGACCAATCAAGCGAAGATTGGCGCGGATCTGGCCGGATATTTCTTCAACATCACGGCTGCCGAACTGCTCACCGCGCAGACGCTCGGCGAGCACCACCGCTTCGCATTCGTCAACACGGCGCGAGGCGAGTGGCAGGAACTCGGCATCCGCGATATCCTGGCGAAGGCCAAAGCGATGTACCCTGCCTTCCATATCCGTTTCTAGCCGCGGGTGCCCCCGGATAGCTCGTCAATAAAGCCCGCTCCATGGGTCGCCGTCAAAGGCATCGATCCCGTGTTCGTTGAAGATCTCGGCATCCTCGCCATAGGCCTTGACGCTGCCGTCCGCTTCCAGCGCGAAAACGGTACCGCCGGCGGGCGCTGCTGTTTGCATCGACCATCTGCGGCGAACATAGTCCAGGAGCTGGGTGAAGGCGTCGACCTGGTCGTCGTGTCGGGCATTGGGAAAACCGAGGAGTTCGGATTTGAACTCGGCCAGCCAATGCGCTTCGGCCGGCAGGAAGAGCTGACCTGCCTCGACCATTGAGCTTACGCCTTGTGCGCGGGCGAACTTGTCGAGCGTGGGCGTGCGAGGAATGGGCAGGGGTACGCCTTGGTTGTGCTCGGAGCGCAAGGTCTGGATCATTTCTTCTCCTGAACCCTTGTCTTCGACGAGCAGCGTTCTCGCCATGTGCAAGCGCGCAAGCTCGACCAGCTTGCGCCTGAGGTCCGGAAATTCGCGCCGACCGCGCCAGACATCGATGATGTGGATCTCTTTTTGGCGCAGCAGTACAGTGATGCAGACCGAATAGTCGTTGCGCTGCCCGGTCTTCTTGGCGGTATCCCAGGACTGGATGATCTCGCCAAAGCCGTATGGTTCGAGATCTGGCGGAGAGGTCCTGAGCCAGTCGTGCTTGAACACATTGCCTTCGGCAGGGATCGGATCCTGGAGATACTGCGCGGCAAAGGCGGATGAACCCATCTGGGCGCGCTGGTCCTCAAGCGTGGCAAGCGACTCGCGTTCTGGGTGAAGAATATCGCCGGGCTTGCGTGTGTGCAGCTTTCCGCCAAGCAGAGGGAGCCGTGCATCCTCGGGCGCTATCGCGGGTAATGAGAGATGATCCCATCCACCTGTCTCCAACAACATGCCACAGATATCGTATTGATGGAGCCGCTGCATGACGCAGATGATCGCGCCTGAGGACTTGTCGTTGAGCCGCGACACCAGTGTCGAGCGATACCATTCGTTGACCGCTTCGCGCACGACCTCTGAATTGGCATCCTCGGGCTTGATGAGATCGTCGAGCACGAGGATATCCCCGCCGCGCCCCGTCAGCGTGCCCTGGACCGAGGTCGAAAGGCGACCGCCGCCACGCGTGGTCTCAAAGTCATAAGAAGCTGAGCGCCTCTGCGATATGACGGTCCCGGGAAAGAGTTCGCGGTACCAGGCCGATTGTATCAGCGAGAGACAGTCGCGCGCCAGTTTGCCCGAAAGCTCGTTTGAATAGCTGACGCAGACAAAATTAAGCGTGGGGTCGCGCCCGAGCATCCAGGCGATCCATGCGATCGAGATAATGATCGACTTGCCGTTCCTTGGCGGCAGGTTGACCATCAACCTTCGCGTATCCCCTGCGGCAACGCGGTGGAGTTGATAGCCGATCGCCGCAATGTGCCAGTTGGGGGATAGGAGCTGGCCGCCGCGTATGTGCAGCCAGGCGCGATCGAGAAAGGCGAGAAAGTCGTGGCGCTGGAGTTCCTTGAGGAACGCTGGCGGATCTTCGGGTGTAGGAAGCTGCGCCATTACTTGTCTCCCCCGCTATCGTCGAGGTCTTCCAGCTGCTTTGGCGCGGTATCCTCGCTTGATGTCTCACTCGAGATATCCGGCCCGCCAGAACCCTGCCGTTCGAGCCAGCGATCGAGCAGTTGCTTGTCGAGCGGGGAGAGCTTCTCCTCACCGGCGCCGCGATCACCGGGGCCGAAGATCGCCAATACGAGATCCGTTAGCTGCCTATTAGCGCGCATATCGCCGCTCGCTGCGCGCAAAGCCAAAGTGAGCATCGCATGGGCCTGAGTAGTGTCCTTGCGGTGCTTGCCATTGACGTTGATCGTGATGCGTTCTTTCAAGGCCTGGTCGAGATCCTGCTTGAGGCCGCGCGAGCCCTTCTTGCGGCCTTTCGGGTTGCCCGATTGGCCCTTGGCCCAGCGAGAGTGCTTGGGCGGCTTGCCATAGCCAACCTCGTAGTCGCCGCCGCCCGGGCCGCCTGAGCCGCTATTCTTGCCTGTATTTGCCATGGATCAGTCCTCCTCGCGCTCGGAGAGTCGCTCGGCGGCGATCTCGGAGAAGGTGCGGCCATCACCTGCGAGAACAGGTTCGATGCCGGTCACGCCCTGGAGCCGCTTCAAGGCGGTATCGACATAGAGCGGATCGATTTCCATGCCGGCGCCCCTGCGCTTGGCCTTGTGCGCGGCGATCAGCGTGGTGCCCGAGCCAAGGAAGGGATCGACCACCAGGTCGCCGCGGTTCGAACAATCGAGCAGGAAGTCGACCACCATTGCGGTCGGCTTGACGGTCGAATGCGCGGCCAGATCTGCCTCACGGCCTTTGCGAAACGTGTTGCAACCAGGATATTCAATAACATTCGTGCGGTATCGCCCGGTCTCGCCCAGCCCGAAGTTGTTGACGTGCTTGGCCTTGCCCGACTTGAACGCCAATACGAGCTCGTGCCGGCTGCGATAGAATGTTCCCATCCCTCCCGTACCCTTGTCCCACACGAGGAGTTGCTTGAACTCACCGTAGACACCATCGGCGGCATCGAGGATCTCGCGGATGTGGCGCCAGTCAATGCATTGATAATGGATCGAGCCCGAGCGTGAGAACCGAACGCAGTTCTTGAACACCGAGCGCAGGAAGTGGGTGAACTCGGCCGGAGACATCTCACCGCTCGCAAATGCGAACTCACGGTGGCGGCCGGTGCCTGAGACGTGGCCATTAATGGGCACGTTGTAGGGAGCGTCTCCAAAAACGATGTCAGCCCGTTCGCTGGCGAGCAGTGTGTCCCAGCTCGCACTATCGCGTGCATCGCCGCAATAGGCCTTGTGCGGACCAATGAGCCATAGATCGCGTGGGCGCGTGACAGCGATTTGATCAGGATCGGGCAGCTCGACTTCTTCGGCTTTGCCAGCCTTGTCGGGTTCAACCTCCTCGACAACCGAAAAGTCGAGGTCGGCGGTTGAAAAGCCCAGCTCGGTAATGTCGAACCCGGCTTCGAAGAAGAACTCCAGTTCGACGCTGAGCGCATCCTGGTCGAACTCGGTGAGCGAGGAGATCTTGGCATCGGCGAGCGAATAGGCGCGGCGCAGCTCATCGCTGGCAAAGCTTTCGCGCAAGACCGGGACTTCCGCCTTGTTGAGCTTGAGTGCAGCAAGATACCAGTCTTCGCCCGCTACGATGGTGTAGTCGTCGGATACGAGGATCGGCGGGATAAAACCGTGGCGCCGGATCATCTGCGCGCGCAGTTCGACCAACTTGTCGGTGAAAACGATGGTGCCATTGGGATTGCGCTTGGGCAACGAGATCGGCGCGATCTCGATCTGCGGGTGGTTGGGTAGTTTCATTGGTCTGCTCCTTCAAATTCGAGGGAACAAACCAGCTAGAGCAAAATTCCCTGCTCAGGGTGCAGGTCTTCGACCCTGATTTAATTTCCGCCTTCGCGATACAATATTGCGCATCTGGCCAAGCGAGGGCGGATCAAACTCCCACTTGGTCAGAAGATCGCTAGTCATTTTCAGAGCGCGCCGACTGCGACCTTGTTCCATTTGGGGAACCTCGATCTGACCGATGACAGGGTGGGTCACCGATCTGTTTCCGTCCTGAAGCGCGTAGAGTTCACGGTGAAGGCCAACAATCAAATTGTCGCGATGTTGCCGCATGATTGTGTTGTGCATGCCAATTTGAGCCTCAAACTCGCTTCGCCCTTCTATCGATCCCAGCCGATGTGCCAAAGCTTCAAGGAAGCCTCGCGGGATACCTGGCTGGTTAATCTGCAGCACTGCGCGCGTCAGCTGCGTGCGCGATGGCAATTTGCCAGGCGGCCGGCCACGCTTGCGGACAAGCACGCGCCTGACTGCCTCCGTTTCAATCTGTGAAAGCGGTGAAGGACAGATCTGATCGAACGCTTTCAGCAGCATCTCGTCACTGGGACGGCCACGCCTGGCCGCGAAACGTGCGACTATTGCTGGTGAGGTCACCGAGTAATGCGCGAAGTCGGCCATTTGGATGCCTTAGCAGATCTAGCTCGTTGGCCGAAAGGCAGGGTTGCAAAGGGTTTTCCCCGCAATCACCACCTTTACATAATGGCGGTTCTCCGCGCCGAAATTTCGAGCGTCGGAATGATAATGCGATGTATGTGAAATCTTTGGCTGAGCTGAGTTCGCGCTAGGCTGGCGGCGCCGTTTGGACCATCCCGGCAAAGAAAATGAAGATGCGTAAGTCTCACCAGGTCCCCCTCTCGCGACAGTCATTGGCGCTGCTGGAAACTCTGCAATTGATCACCGGTCCCGATGGGTACGTCTTCCCATCCATTCGCGATCTCTCCCGTCCTATGAAAATACTGTCAACGCTGGCCTGCGGCGGATGAGCTACGCCAGCCATGAAATGACCGCGCATGGTTTTCGGGCGATGGCATCCACACTCGTAAACGAAAATGGCACCCCTACGCAATCGAACGCACCTTGGTGACCTTCCCCCAAGAAAGTGGTCCATTTTGAGAGTTAGAGAACCGGCTATTTACGGCTTGAAAGGAGCTGCTGAAT
>NZ_WTYN01000005.1 GCF_009827535.1 Qipengyuania oceanensis
TTCAGCAGCTCCTTTCAAGCCGTAAATAGCCGGTTCTCTAACTCTCAAAATGGACCACTTTCTTGGGGGAAGGTCACTCACTCACAATGGCGTATTCTTGGAAAAAGCAATGAGCGAGACGTGAGTATCCAAAGATGGAATTCGATCAGTTCTTCGTGAACACGGAACGATGGATAAGGACGAGGCAAATTGGGTGATTTTTGAAACTGACGGCAGAATGACAGTGATCCCCAGAAACGAGGTCAACCTCAGGCACGCAGATGCGATGCAAGATGTCGAGATTATGGATGAACTTGACCAGAATGGGGACCGCGAGCAAATATAATTGGCCATAACTAGAGATGGCCATCTCTTTGCTGACTAGAGGCAACTTGCGAAATGCTGGCCATCTTGAACTCTTGCTCGCAGAAATTTCAAGGCTTTCGACATGGATGACGAGAAACGCACACTTCAGCACAAACTTCAGAATGCGGAGCAAGAGAAGCGCGCACTTAAAAGCCTGCTAGATAAGGCAGCGGATGAAATTGATGATCTGGCTGAAGCGGATTGTTCTCAATCTGCGATTGAAAGAGCGAAGACTCAAGCTGAACGTTTGAGAAAAATTGGGAATCCGAACTCCGAGTCCTGACTGCACTCCAAAATACGACCGCGTTATGCACTGCTTCATTGGACATGTCGGTTCATGCCCAATGGCGGATAATCCATGGTCTGCTATTGCTCCGATCGAAGCTACCAACCACGATACAGCGAATAGATTCCCCAAGTGTCGACCAGTGCGTGTGCGAGGAAAAGACTCCACAAGTTTCGATCGCTTCGAAAAAAGATCCAGCCGAAAAGCACCCCGACGAGAAATACTGACGCTAATCCGACTGGTCCTTGGGCATAATGCGGAATGGCAAAGGCCATCGCGCCAACCAAGATAGCTGCCCAACGGCCAGCGTTGCCTTGGCGAACAATCCGCGAAAGTTGATGCAAAAGAAATCCGCGATAGATAATTTCCTCTGCGACAGCCGCGCTAAACATCGCGTATGCCCATAGGCGTAGCGCTGCCTGCTCGTTACCTCTCAATGGTCCATAAGCAGCATGATCGGTCTCAATTGAGAACACCCGTTCTATCAGCGGAAGAATGAGTTCACCGATTATCAGAGTGGCGCCAAGTGCGCCGCCTGCGGCCCACAGCATCGTACTCCCAGGTCGGCGCGGGAGTGTCAGACCAACTGGCGCAAGACCTCGATCTTCTATCCAGATCCAGATCAAGGCTATCGCGGCGATTATGGGAACTTTAAACGGGAAGGGTATGGGCGCTGCCAGGGCACCTGCGAAGAATAGAGCAACCAGAATTGCACGAGCTGGTTTGCCGAGCACAATTTTCTCCAAACCGCTTTCAGGCGGCATCAAATGCCTTGAGATCGCGGCGGCTTACCCGTGCTGTGCCAGAAATGGCAATCAGATAATCGAAGCAGGACGAGCCTGCTGCACGAATGTCGTGAGGCTGCGGTATTACGGAGGCCCGATAGCGGAACTGACCACCTTGATACTCTCGGCACAATCCCATGCCTTATTCGTTGTTTTGGGTGAGGAGTTGCCCTCCTGATTCTTTCAGTTCGGTAACTCCTCGATCCAAAACCAGAGCAATGGAGAAGGAGTATGCTTGACGAAAAAACCAGAGACCATTCACTGATCGGCAGTGACCGGGTAGAGGGTACCTCGGTGTATGGCAAAGAAAACAACAAGATCGGATCCGTACAACGGATCATGATCGACAAGCTGTCAGGTCAGGCTCGTGATGTCGAAGTGTCAGTTGGCGCTTTTCTAGGAATGGGCGGCAAACTTCACAGCCTCCCATGGGAGAAGCTTAAGTACAACAGTGAGCTCGGCGGCTATAAGCTCGACGTAACTGAAGAGCAGCTGAAGAACGCTCCTACGTACAGCGACAACGACCGCGAGCAGCAGCTCGATCGCGATTATCAATCGAGGGTCTACTCGTATTGGGTCGCCACCCCATACTGGTGACACCGAAATCGGCGCCTCGGCCCTGCACGGTGTCGGGGCGCTGATAATTTGAGTATACTCGTCGAGCGAACCGAAACTCTTCATCTTGGTCGGTTTGACGCCGACATCCGCTTAGTGCTGATGTTTTCCTACGCTTTGCCGCAAATGAAACTTTTTTTCGGAGTAAGCATTTGAAACGACCGTGCAATCTCGCAGACTGATTATATTTTGGACTTAAGGACAAATCACACCGAGAACGCTCGTCAAACAGAGAGAATTTGCTGTTTGACTGCCTCCTCCGCCAATGTGTCTCGCGCAGATGCGCAACTTGCGCGGTTCCGATTCACCTCAAAATTCGCCTGCGATGCCTGCCTTGACGGTGGCGCTGCTGCCGCCGGCGTAGGTTGCGCCTGCGGTGATCGCGAAGTCGCCCTCGAAGCGGTGCATGAGCCCGGCCGAGAAGCCGACTTCGCCGCGATGGACCGCGACGTTGCTGGCATAGCTGGTCCTGCCCGCCTCGCTCGGGAAATGCGGGGTCGCCATGGCGGCGATGGCGGCCAGCCCCTGGCGCGTCTCCTTGCGGTCGACCTCGGCGAGGTCGAACAGGTCGGTGACCTGGCCCTCGATGCTCGCCACCCGCCCGTCGAGGGCGGCGAACTGCGCATCGGTGACCGCTGCGATCCGGCGCATCGAGGTCTCGACCGCGCCCAGACCGGCCTGCGTCGCGACTGCCGTGCCCTTGCCGAGCGTGCCGGCGCTGTCGACCGTCACCATGTAGAGCTGCCCGCCGTCCTGTGCCGCGGTGCTCGCACCGATGTCGCCCAGCGCGACCGAGGAACCGGCCCCGCCGAGCATCACCTGGTTGGCCGCACGCGTGGCAGCCCCGCTGCCGATCGCCACGCCATTGCCATGAACTGCATTGGCCCCGGCGCCAATCGCCACTGCCATCTCGCCCGCTGCTTGCGCTGACTGGCCGACCACGGTGGCGTTGACGCCGCTGACCAGGGCTAGTGCGCCGACAGCGGTGCCCTGCGCTCCAATGGCACTGGCCTGATAGCCGAATGCAGAACCATTCTCACCGGATGCCTGTGCCTGGTATCCAACGGCAGCCGCATTTATACCGGATGCCAGAGTGTTCGACCCGACAGCCAGAGAACCGGTCTGGCCGGCCTCGGCGTTCTGGCCAACAGCCGTCGCATTCTGTCCCGTTGCCTGGGCCCGCATCCCCAAGGCGCTTGCCTGGTCGCCGCTGGCCACCGCTCGCTGGCCGACAGCCGTCGCATTGCCCCCAGATGCATCTGCGAACACCCCCATCGCACTCGCCCCGCCACCGGTGGCCGACGCGATCCCGCCGAGCGCAGTCGCCCCGACGCCTGACGCAATGGTCGAAAACCCGAGCGCCACCGAAGCCTCGTCACCTGCACTCGAACCCGATCCCAGCGCCAGCGAATACGATCCAGCTGCTTCCGCGCGCGCTCCGATCGCGCTCACCGCGCCCTGCGCGGCGACTGCGTCCTGTCCGAATGCGATCGATTCGATACCATGAGCCTGCGATCCGCCCCCGATGGCCAGAGCGAACGGGCGATCGGCGAGCGCCTGGCTGCCGATAGCCATTGCGAAATCCGCGAGGCCGAGAACATAGCTTCCGTCGGAGGCGTCGGTGTCGGTCACTGACCCTGCGACCGCACCGCGCCCGATGGCGATCGCGTCGAAGCCTGCCGCCGCCGACCGGGCACCGATGGCCATGGCGGCAAAGCCTGGCGGCAGATCAGGGATTGTCAGAGGCTCTTCGTCGTCCATGCGCGTTGCGACCGACCCGGCTCCGATCGCGATTGCGGCGCTGTCGTGCGCGACCGCATTTGCTCCATAGGCGCTGGCGCCCTGGCCCCGGGCGGCTGCACCGGACCCGCAGGCGATCGTATCCGACGCGGTCGTGGATGAGCCGGAAGCGCTCGCGCCGTCCATTGCGCATTGCTGGGCCATGGCCGGTGCAGCATTACAGGCGAGGTACCCTAGCACCAGCATCGCGCAGATTCCGCTTCGATCGAACATAGCAAGCTCCTTTGCATTGGCTCCAGCCCGACTGGCGGCCGGCTACGCAATTGGACTTAGGGAAGTTTACGCAGGGCCCGGCACTCCACCCCGTCCGAAGTGGAGGTTTAGCCACCCGATGCGGTAATGTTCGGGGCGACGGCTTGCCGATGTTTTGCCGCCCGCCTAGGGCGAGCGACATGACTGACGAAACAGACGACCACACGCTGACAAACCGCAAGTTCTACCGCGCCGAACAGGAAGCGGCGTTTTCGGAAAGCTCTCCGCTGAGCACGCCGCAGACGCAGCATCCGGCGTATCGGCTCGCGTTTCGCGACACGGATTTCCTGCTGCGCGAGGAACTGCGTCCGGTCCGCTTCCAGCTGGAATTGCTCAAGCCCGAGATGCTTCTCGACGAAGCCGGCGTGGGATCGACGCTGGTGATGTACGGCTCGGCGCGCATCCCGGCGCCAGAGACCGCCGAAGCGCTCGTCGCCAATGCCAGCGACGAGGCGAAGACAGTGGCCCAGCGGCTGGCGGACAAGGCGAAATACTACGACGAGGCCTACAAGCTTGCGCGGATGGTCAGCGAGAAGTCGATCATCGAGGACGGCAAGCGCCAGTTCGTGATTACTTCGGGCGGCGGCCCGTCGATAATGGAGGCTGCCAACCGGGGGGCATCGGACGCTGGCGCGGAATCGATCGGGCTTAACATCGTCCTGCCGCACGAGCAGGCACCCAACGCCTATGTCACGCCCTACCTGTCGTTCCAGTTCCACTATTTCGCGCTGCGCAAGATGCACTTCCTGCTGCGCGCGCGGGCGGTGGCGGTGTTCCCGGGCGGCTTCGGCACGTTTGACGAATTCTTCGAACTGCTGACCCTCATCCAGACCGGCAAGATGAAACCGATTCCGATCCTTCTGTTCGGCAAGGACTTCTGGACTCGGGTAATCGATTTCGAGGCCTTCGCCGAGGAAGGGACCATCAGCAAGGAAGATCTCGACCTGTTCACCTGGTGCGAAACCGCCGAGGAAGCCTGGGCGGAAATCTCCAAGTTCTACGAACTGGAAGGCTGAAGCCCGCGCCCGACGGCGTGATGGCCGAGCGGCCCGTGTCCGGCGCCGAAACCCGGTGCGACCTCGATGGCGCGACGCACGAATTGGCGTGCGAGCCGGACGGCATGTTCGAGCGACTGGCCGTGGCCGAGCAGCGTGGCGATCGCAGATGACAGCGTGCACCCCGTGCCATGCGTCTGCCGGCTGTCGATGCGCGGATCGTTGAAGGTCACAGCGCGCGCGTCGCCCGCGCCGATCAGTATGTCGATGATCCGGTCTCCCTCGCCGTGGCCGCCCTTGGCAAGGACGTGGTTCGAATAGGGAGCGGCGATTTCCTGGGCGGCGCGAGCGACCTCATCCGTGTCGCTCAAGCTCCGCCCGGCGAGATGTTCGAGCTCCGGGATATTGGGGGTGATGAGCGTGGCGAGCGGAAACAAGCGCTCGCGCATCGCCTCGATCGCATCGGGAGCGATGAGCATCGCCCCCGAGGTCGCGACCATCACCGGATCGAGCACGATCGGCGTCTGTGGGGCCAGCTTGTGCAGCGCGTCGGCGACGGCGGCGATGATCGGCGCATCGTGCAGCATGCCGATCTTGATCGCGTCGACACCGATGTCGTCGATGCAGGAGGCGATCTGCTCGCTCACCATGTCCGCTCCCAGCGGCGCGATCGCCTGGACGCCGACCGTGTTCTGCGCCGTCACCGCGGTAATCGCGGTCATCGCGTATCCGCCGAGCATCGCGATCGTCTTGATGTCGGCCTGGATCCCGGCGCCGCCCGAACTGTCGGACCCGGCGATGGCGAGCACGCGCGGTGTCTCGCGCGTCATGGTGTGAACTTGCGGTCGGTGGATGGGGGGAATTTCTCCTGCAGCTTTCTTGCCCGGGTCGGCCGGTCCATCAGTTCCCCGCCGCAATTGGGGCAGATGTCATCAAGATTTTCGGCGCAAGTCGCGCAGAAAGTGCATTCGAAGCTGCAGATGAAGGCTCCGGGGCTCTCCGCGGGAAGGTCCGTGCCGCAGCGTTCGCAGTCGGGACGCATCTCGAGCATCAGGCTGCGTCCTGCACGGCCTGACAGACCGCGTCGACGACCCGTTCGACCTGGGCCGCATCGTCCCCTTCGGCCATGACGCGGATCACCGGCTCAGTCCCCGAAGCGCGGATCACCAGCCGGCCGTTGCCGGAAAGCGTCGCCTCGGCATCGGCGATGGCGGCCTTGACCGTTTCGTTCTCGAGAGGCTTCCCGCCGGAATAGCGGACATTCTTGAGAAGTTGCGGGACCGGGTCGAACAGGTGGAGCAGCTCGCTGGCGGGCTTGCCCTCGCGCACCAGGCTCGCGAGCACGCGCAACGCCGCGACCGTGCCGTCACCGGTGGTGCCGTGATCGAGCATGATCATGTGACCCGACTGTTCACCCCCGACATTGAATCCACCGCGCTTCATTTCCTCCAGCACATAGCGGTCACCGACCTTGGTGCGGACCAGGGCCAGGTTGAGGCCGCGCAAATACCGTTCGAGGCCGAGATTGCTCATGACCGTCGCGACGACTCCTGCGCCGGACAGCTCGCGCTTTTCCGCCATGCGCGTGGCGATGAGGGCCATGATCTGGTCGCCGTCGACCGTCTGACCTTTCTCGTCGACCACGATCAGACGATCGGCATCACCGTCGAGCGCGAGGCCGATGTCGGCGCCTTCCTCGACCACCTTCGCCTTGATCGCAGCGAGCGAGGTCGAGCCGACGTCGCGATTGATATTCGTCCCGTTGGGGGTGACGCCGATCGGAATGACTTCCGCGCCCAGTTCCCAGATCGCCGCGGGGGTCACCTGGTAAGCCGCCCCGTTCGCGCAATCGAGCACCACTTTAAGCCCGTCGAAGCGGACATGGGCGCCGACCGACTGCTTGACCGCGTGGATGTAGCGGCCCGAGGCATCGTCGATCCGCCGCGCACGGCCGATCTGTTCCGCCGGGGCGAGTTCCGGATCGCGCTCCATCAGTGTCTCGATCGCCATTTCGGCATCGTCGGACAGCTTGAACCCGTCGGGGCCGAACAGCTTGATCCCGTTATCCGAATAGGGGTTGTGGCTGGCGGAGATCATCACGCCGAGGTCGGCCCGCATCTCGCGCGTCAGCAGTGCGATCGCCGGTGTCGGCAGCGGGCCGGTCATAACCACGTCCATGCCGACGCTGGTGAAGCCCGCGACCAGCGCGCTTTCGATCATGTAGCCCGAAAGCCGCGTGTCCTTGCCGATCACCACCCGGTGGCGATGATCGCCGCGGCGAAAATGCGCGCCCGCCGCCTGGCCGACCCGCATCGCGAGTTCGGCGGTCATGACATCCTCGTTCGTCCGGCCCCTGATGCCGTCGGTGCCGAAAAACTTGCGTCCCATCCTTCAGGCGTTCCTTGTTGTGTCCTGCCGCTTGCGGAGCGCTTGTGGCGGCATATCCCGCCAAAGGGAAGAGGTCGGCGCGAAAGCCGCAGCGCTTGCGGCGCGGCTTGCAACGATTTGGCCGCCCATGCATTGAATTATCGAACCCGCACACCGGTGGACAAAGAAAAGGGATATCTCATGAGTTTCAGTTTGATCGACCTGCCATTCGACAAGGACGCGCTGGATCCGGCCATTTCCGCCGAGACGCTGTCCTATCATCATGGCAAGCATCACCAGGCCTATGTCGACAAGACCAATGCCGCCATCGAAGGCACCGACATGGCCGACGACGATCTGGAAACGGTCATCGCCAAGGCCCGCGGATCGAAGCAGGGCCTGTTCAATAACGCGGCCCAGGTATGGAACCATGGCTTCTACTGGCACTCGCTTGCAGCCGAGAAATCGCACCCGTCGGGCGAATTGAAATCGATGGTCGAAGAAGCCTTTGGCTCGATCGAGGATTTCAACAGCAAGCTCGCCGATCGTGGCGGCGGCCACTTCGCCAGCGGCTGGGTCTGGCTCGCCGAGAAGGACGGCAAGGTCTCGATCGAGGAAAGCCATGATGCCGACACGCTGGCCGATGGCGATTTCAATCCGCTGCTGGTGCTCGACGTGTGGGAGCACGCCTATTACCTCGACCACCAGAACGCCCGGCCGGCCTATCTGAAGGCGGTCATCGAAAACAATCTGAACTGGAGCTTCGCTTCGGAAAACCTCGCTCGCGGAGAGACGTGGAAATACCCGTCCTGAGCTGATCGAAGATTATAAATCGCAAGGGCCCGTTCCGCATCGATGCGGGGCGGGCCTATTGCTATTGGGACGCGACGCGGCGGATTTTCAGGCGGCTGTCTGGCCCTGGATTTCCGCTTCGGCCTCGGCGATCAGTTCGTCGGGAGTATCGGCGAAGGGGTGGCTACCGAACAGCGGCTCGCCAAAGATGAAGCCGATGAGGTTCGGTCGACCGATATGATCGAACAGCGCGGTCACCGTCAGCAGGATCGGGACCGACAGAAGCGCGCCGAACACGCCCCAGACCCAGGTAAAATAGCTGAACGCGATCAGGATCAGCACCGGGTTCATGGTGAACCGCGCACCCAGGATCGAAGGGGTGATCACGTTCGATTCGATCGTGTGCAGCGACAGGTAGGCAAGGGCCGGAATGAGGCCCAGCAAGGCCGTCTCCGCCGTGCCCACCCCGAATAGCGTCAGCAGGGCGATCATGGCGAACGGCCCGATATAGGGAATGAAGTTGAGGATCGCGGCAAGCCCGCCCCACATCACCGGTGCATCGACGTCGAGCGCCCAGGCTCCCAGGGCGACGACCACGCCGACTCCGGCGTTTATCCAGGTGACGGTGAGGATGTAGGATGCGACCCGGTCCTGCACTTCGCGCACGACGCGCGCAGCCTTGATCGACGTTCCGAAGGATGCACGGTCGAGCATCAGGTGGCGGCGGACCCGTACCCGCCCCTCGATCATGAAAAAGGACATGAGGAAAGTCAGCAGGACTTCCAGCAGCACGCTGGGCGTGGCGATCGCCAGCTCCTGCAGGATGTTCGGCCCTTCGAGCACGACCTTGCGCGAATCTTCCGATCCCATCAGCTCGGCCAGCTCGCGGTTGATGTCCTCCACCCAGCTGAAGGTGTTGCGCAACTCGGCAAACCGCTGGGAAACCTGCTGGACCATCGCTGGCAGCTGGTCGATCAGCGTCATGGCGGGTTGCAGGATCAGCGCCAGCGCGAGCAACAGTACCGCGAAAAAGAACAGCAGCGCGGCAAGCGAGGCGAGCACGTTGGGAAGGCCCCAGCCAGCCAGCTTGTCGGCCAGCGGAGACAGCACGATCGTCAGGATCAGCGCAGTGACGAGCGGCAGGAACACGACCGAGCCGATCGACAGCACGAATGGCAGCGCGAAGAACAGTCCGAGGCCGAGGATCACGACCAACGCGGAGATGAGGCGCAGCTCCTGCTCGGCAAAGGCATGCCTGCGCCCGGCGCGCTGGCTCGCGGCATCACCTGCATCGCTTGCGGTCGCTTGAGCAGGGGGCAGGTCGATGTCGCTCATGTCCCCTGTCTAATGCCTCGCCGGAAGGTTCACGGCAAGCGGTCCCCGACCAAGCCTGCCGTTCAGTCGCGCGCGGCGGCTTGCCCGTTGCCCATCGCCACTTCGTCGAGTTCCTCGAGGATCGCCCGGTGAGCTCCCTGGTCGTCGATCGAGCGCTGCGGAATCGACCCCTCGTCGAGCATGGAGTTGAGCGCGGCACGCGCGCGCCCGACCCGGCTCTTGATCGTGCCGACCGCGCAACCGCAGATGTTCGCCGCTTCTTCGTAGGAGAAACCGCCTGCGCCCACCAGCAGCAGCGCCTCGCGGCGTTCGGCCGGCAGCGTCAGCAGCGCGCGGTGCATGTCGGATAGGTGGATCGGCTCCTCCTGCCCTGCCGGAGCGGTCAGGATGCGTTCGGCGACGTTCTCGTCGTACTCGCCGCGAAAGCGGTTGCGCCGCATATCCGTCAGATAGGCATTGCGCAGGATGACGAAGGTCCAGGCGCGCATGGATGTGCCGGGTTCGAACCGTTCCTGGGCGGCCCACGCCTTGAGCAATGCTTCCTGAACGAGATCGTCCGCCATGTCGGCGCGTCCGCACAAGCCGCGGGCAAAGGCCCGCAGGTGCGGGACCACATCGGTCAACTCGCGCTTGAAGTCGGCCTTGTCGGTGGCCGTGCGTTCATGTTTTGCCATCAGTCCTGGTCGTCCAGTTTCGACAGCAGATCCTTGAAATTGTCGGGGAGCGGTTCGTTCACCACAGTATCGTACAGCTGGCGAAGGCCATTGGCCCAGCCAGGTTTTTCAGACCCGTTCTTGCTGTGTTTCTGCACCCGTCCAGCTTTCTCGTCACGACCTTCGGTTTCGCCATTCATAGCGGTTACGCGTTTCCTAGTTTTGTAAATGTGCCCGGAAGGACGCACCTTTACGATCCCGTGAGTGTGTGGGGAACGATGCGCGTCCTATATGGTTCCCTGCCTGAGGTGATCAACCGGCCTCGCCTATCGCGGTCGTTCAATACGCCGTCTTCTGACGGTATCACACTTTCGGGGCAACGTTTGGAACACCAGGATCTCTCGGAGCGGAAATCGCGACGGTTACTCGTCGATTATCCGCGCGCGGTCCCGGTCGGAATCTTCCTGCTGGTCATGGCGATCGCGATCCTGAGCGTGTTCGTAATCGAGCGGGCGGAAAGCCAGCGCGAACTCTCCTCGATGCGCGAAACGGGCCAGGCAGTAGCCTCCGCGCTGGAACGGCGCGCGGCGAGCAGTTCCTCCTACCTTCGTGCCGGCGCAGCGTTGCTGTCCACGACCGATCGGGTCGACCCGGGCCTGTTCGGCAGTTTCGTCGACGAGTTGCGCCTCGATTCCGATTTTCGCGGTTCGGATGGCATCGGGTGGGCGCGCGCCATCACGCCGGACGAACTGCCCAGCTATCGCGCCGAGATGGCGAGCTTCGGAGTCGCGCTGGAAGCCATACGGCCCCGGCCCGATGCCGCCACGCGGCGCATCGTGCCGGTCACCTATCTCCAGCCGGCGACCCAGAGAAACCTGCGCGCGATCGGCTACAACATGTATTCCGAGCCGACCCGCCGTGCCGCGATGGACGAATCGATGCGGACGGTTTCCCCGACCGCCACCGGCCGGATCGTCCTGCTGCAGGAAGGCGAAGGCAAGGCCCCGGGCTTCCTGATCTACATGCCGGTGTTCCAGGGCGCTGGCATGGAGCGCAGGTTGCGAGGCTTCATTTACAGCCCCTTCAACGCCCAGCAATTTCTCGATTCCGCGCTCGAACTCGAAACGAGGGGCCGGATGGGGGTCAAGCTCTACGACGGGGCGGTATTGCCCGATCGCCTGCTCGCGGAACTGCCGAGCGAATTCAGTAGTGGCCGGACGCTGATCGAAGACGTGACCGTCGCCAACCGCCCGATGCTGCTCGTCGTCGAATCGGCCAAGAACGCGTCGCTGTCGCTGATTTCGATGCTGACCCTGCTGTTCGGCCTCGCCGTCGGGAGCCTGCTGATGCTTGTGGCAAGGCTGATGACGCAGCAGGCGCTGGAAGACCGCGCAGCTCTCGATTGGCTCGAAGAGCAGCACTCGATCCGCAACACGCTTACCCGCGAGCTCAATCACCGGGTCAAGAATACGCTTGCCAACGTCCTATCTATCGCCGCGCTGACCCGGCGCCGCGCGACCAACGTGGACGAATATGCCGAAGGGCTGGAAGGCCGGATCAGGGCGCTCTCCGCCACGCACGACCTGCTGACGCAATCGGAATGGGGGACCACGCGGGTCCGGCAGATCGTGGATGCCGAACTGCTGCCCTACCAGCATGGCTCAAGCGATGCGATAGTGTGCAGCGGTCCCAATGTTGCGGTGGCGCCGAACGACGCGCTGTCCCTGGGCCTGGCCCTGCACGAGCTGGCCACCAACGCGGTCAAGTACGGCGCGCTCAGCCAGGCGGGCGGACAGGTGCAGGTTCACTGGAAGAAAGTGGGCGACGACCTCATCGAACTGCTGTGGCAGGAAAGCGGTGGACCGGAAGTCTCGCAGCCGAGTTCGCGCGGCTTCGGCACCGACCTGCTCGAGAAGATCGTGGCACACGAACTCAAGCATCCCGTGGAGCTCGTCTTCGCGCCCCAAGGCGTTTCCTGCAAGCTGCTGATCCCGCTTCGTCGGCGCAGCGCGTTCGCGATCCGGGCGCGGCCCGAGCAGGCTTCCAGGCCGGGATGACATTCCGATAGAACCGATAAAAAACGGGCGGCCCAGCGGACCGCCCGTTCTGCATTCTGCAATAATGTGCCGGTTGAGCCGGATCAGGCCAGCGGTCGGCTCGATCCGAAGAACAGTGCCTGGCTGATCGCTGCACGAACCGTCGCTTCTTGGAACGGCTTGGTCACCAGATAGGTCGGCTCGGGCCGGTCGCCGGTGAGCAGGCGTTCGGGGTAGGCGGTGATGAAGATAACCGGGACACTGTCTATCGCCAGGATATCGTCGACCGCATCGAGACCGGAGGAACCGTCGGCAAGCTGGATGTCCGCAAGCACGAGGCCCGGCGTGTTGTTGGCGACGACTTCCTGGGCCTGCGTGCGCGTTGCCGCGGTGCCGCAGATGTCGTGGCCGAGGCCCTTCACCAGGTCTTCCAGCTGCATCGAGATGAGCGGTTCGTCCTCGATGATGAGCACGCTGGTCGCCGATTCACGATCGATCTCGCTGACCGCGTTCTGGACCAGACTTTCGACTTCCGACGGGGCGAGGTCCATGATCTCGCCGGCCTGGTCGATGGAGAAATCCTCCAGCGTGGTAAGGAGCAGGGCCTGGCGGTTGAGCGGCGTGATCATCCGCAGGCGGTCCTGCGCAGCACTTTCGTGGCCACCGCTGCCGTCGCCGGCACTCTCGACTTCGAGATAGGCGCTGGCCCAGACCTTGTTGAAGGCTCGATAGAGCGGCACGCGGCCCCCTTCGAGCGAAGCCTTCAGATCGCTGTCGGCAAGAGCCGCTTCCAGCGTTGCGCGCACGAAGGCATCGCCCGTCGCCTGCGAGCCGGTCAGGGCACGCGCGTAGCGACGAAGATAGGGGAGATTGGATGCGACTTGATCGCCGAGCGACATATAAACCCTTCCCTTGAGATAGCGCGCATGGAACGCCCGCCGGATTACTTGGTTCCGCCCGCTACACCTCCCGGGCCAATTTGACAAAAATCGATTTTTCGGCTGACGCTGCCGACCAAACATCAACACCTGTCCGGGAATGGGGGAGCAAGGTGAAATCAACGGTCGCATGTAAGGACTGCCCGCTTCAGGAGTGTAGCGGTCTTCGCGCACACACTCCGGAAGAACTGGCCTACATCCAGGAATACAAGCAGGGCGATATCGCTGCAGAGCGCGGTTCGATCATTCTCGAACAGGGCAAGAAAACGCATCACCTGCACTCCGTGCTGGAAGGCGTGCTGATCCGTTACCGGACCCTGGAAGACGGCCGACGCCAGATCGTCAATTTCATGTTTCCCGGCGATCTCATCGGCCTGCAGGGCGCCTTCGACGATGCAGTCATGCATTCCGTCGAGGCGTTGTTGGACGTACGCCTGTGTGTTTTCGAGCGAGGCGATTTCAAGGCGCTCATAAAATCGCACACGGACTTGGGTTACGATCTTACTTGGCTTGCGGCGAAGGAAGAAACTGCGCTCGAGGAACATCTCGTGGCGCTGGGCCAGCGATCGGCGAAGGAGAGAGTGGCATACCTCGCGGTGTGGCTCATCGACCGGGCGCTCGATACCTGCATGGCCGGCGACGACAACTCGCTCGATCTGCCGATCACGCAGGCGCAGATTGCCGACATGCTCGGCCTGTCGCTGGTTCACACGAACCGGACACTGCGCTCGCTCGAGCGCGAAGGCCTGATCGTGTGGAAGCCGGGCAACCTGCGCGTGCCCGACGTCGATGCCGCCTGCGATTACGCGCAATACCAGCGCGCGGGGACGAACAACCGTCCCTTCATCTGAGGCCGAATACACCCGAACCACGAGCTTCAGAAAAATTTTCGATCGGTCGGGAACCCGATTTCATGTCGAACATTTTCCTTATGTCACCGCCGAGACCCCCCCTCCCGTCCAAACGGCTGGTGATACGATCCCGAAAGGCCTCCGTTCAAAAGAACGGAGGCCTTTTTTCTTGGGTGACGCTTGTTATGCCAAGACTCGCGTAAATATGGCGCGCGAATTGGACGCGCGGACCGCGCTCCAATCATTGCGTCGCTTGTCGTTCGTCAGGTTAGCGAAGCGCGCAGGCGGGAGATGATCCCGACGCGCTTGGGCTCCAGGAGCAGCCGGGCAAGCTGCGTGGGATCGTAGGGCTTTTCCATGATCGCGCCGAGCTGTGCAATCGCCTCAGGAATATCGCCCGGAGCACCGGTCGAGAAAATGATCCGCGGCGGCTTGGGCCCGATATGATCGACCAGTTCCGCTATGGCCCAACCGTCGTTGCGATCGGCCAGGTGCACGTCGAGAACCAGTACATCGGGTTTCTCCGCCCGCAAGGCGCGCAAGGCATCCTCGGTAGAATGGCATATCTCGACGTCCGCCACTCCGATCGCACGCAGTTCGTCCTCGAGTGCCAGCGCGAGGATGGCATCATCCTCGACGACCAGAACCCGTTTCGGTGCAGCGCCCTTGAGATCCGATTTCTTTGCTTTTGCCATGTCTCGTCCGCAGTGCCGGCACCTCAGCTGCCGACGTGTCCCCGAACGGATCGGACGGGCGGGAAGTTCCCGCCCCCTGCGCTTTCAGTTCCCGGGGATGCAGGAATGCAACAAGGGGCTGCTGCCGAGCCGGCTCAGAGCGATTTGCAGTAGATGTTGTACTGCCGGTTCACCTTGCTCTGGATGGCATCGGCAATGGCGATCATCCCCTGGTTGTCGTCGAGGATCCATCCGATCTCGCCCCTGACCGTGCCGAATTCGCGGACCGCGTTCTTGCGGATATGCTCGATCATCATGAAGGCCAGCTGGCTGGCGAGCCGCGAGTTGTGCAGTTCGCGCCGCACCCCCATCAAGGGCACGCGCATGTGCTTTCCGACCGGCTTGCGGAGCCAGCGCAGCATCCTTACCCAGCCGAAGGGGAAGAGCTTGCCGTCGATCTTCACCAGCACTTCGTTGATGTCCGGCAGGGTTATCATGAAGGCGACCGGCACCCCGTCGAGATCGGCCAGCATCACAAGTTCGGGGTGGATGATCGGCTTCAGCTTTTTTGAAGCGTAATCGATTTCCGCCTCGGTGAACGGCACGAAACCCCAGTTGCCCGACCAGGCATCGTTGAGGATCTCGAGCGCGGTCCGCACTTCCTCCTCGTAGCGGGACTTGTCGACCGGGCGGATGGTGATGCGCGCATTGCGTTCGCCCGACTGGACGATCCGCTGGATCAGCGGGGGAAAGCCATCGGTGATGTCGACGTCGTAGGTGAACAGGGTTTTCGCCAGTTCGTAGCCTGCGCCCTCGATCCAGCCCTGGTAGTGCGCGGGATGATGGCCCATCATGATCATGGGCGCATGGTCCTGGCCCTTGACCAGAAGACCCGGCTCTTCCCAGATCGAGAGGGAAATCGGCCCGAGAACCTTCACCATGCCGCGTTCGCGCAGCCAGCTTTCTGCCCGGGCCAGCAAGGCGGAAGCGATCGTGGCATCTTCCGCATCGAAGTAGCCGAACAGCCCGGTGCCCGGCCCGAAACCCTGTTCGGACGGCATTTCGAGCGCCACGTGGTCGATGTGCGCGGAAATCCTGCCGACGTCGCGGCCCGCCCGGGTCGCGATGAACAGCTGCACTTCGGCATGCTGGAAGAACGGGTTCTTGTCCGGATCGAGGAGCTCGAGCTGTTCGGAGCGCAATTGCGGGACGAAATGCTCCAACCGCTCGGAGAAACGGCGACCGAGGTCGACGAAGCGCTTGCGGCCCTTCTTGCCGGAGACGGGCTCGATCACTATCTGGCTGTCGCTCATGCCGGATCCTTCGTTCAGCATGGATTAGCCCACACTCCGGCAGGCGGGCAAAGTCAAGCAAGCCAGTCGATCACTCTTGCCAACAGGACCGTTTGGCCTGCCGGGCAAAAGTGCGATAAGGGCCGCTTCGGGACACTATCTATGAACAGTCCGCAAACTCTATCCAGCAGCGTCGCAGCTGCACCACCGCGCGCCACGCGGCTCGATTTCCTTGCCAGCGACGACAAGGCGCTGCTGCGTGCCGCGCGCGACCTGACCAAGGATCTCGCCGAGGCGCGCGGTTCGATCTACTGGACCGATCTGCTGGTTTCCGCCGCACTTGCCTATGGCACACTGGTCGGCGCCATTGTGGTCGAGAGCACTGCGCTGATGATCGTGCTGGGGGTGGTGTCCTCGCTCGCCTTCTACCGCGCGCTGATGTTCATTCACGAACTCACCCACATCCACCGCGACGCGCTGCCCGGGTTCCGGCTCGGCTGGAACCTGCTGATCGGCATTCCCCTGCTGACGCCCTCCTTCATGTACGAAGGCGTGCACACCCTGCACCACAAGCGTACGCAATACGGTACGGTGGAAGATCCGGAATATCTGCCGCTTGCGCTGATGAAGCCCTACAGCCTGCCGCTGTTCGTCCTGATCGCCTTGCTTGCGCCTGTCGCATTGCTGTTTCGCTTTGCCGTGCTGGTTCCGCTGGGCGCGCTCGTGCCGGCAGTCCGCAGACTGACGTGGCAGCGCTTCTCGGCGCTTTCGATCAATCCCGATTTCCGCCGTCGCCCGCCCGAGGGCGAGCTGAAGCCGCGCGTATTCTGGCAGGAGCTGGGTGGCGCGGTCTGGTCGTGGACGCTCATCGGCGGGGCGGTGATGCTGGGCTGGAAGCCGATTGCCGTGGCGCTGGCGATTCTGTCGCTGACCGCCGTGCTGAACCAGCTGCGCACGCTGGTCGCGCATCTATGGGAGAACGAGGGCGAGGCGATGACCGTCACCGCGCAGTTCCTCGATTCGGTGAATGTGCCGCCGCCGGGGATGCATGCCGAAATCTGGGCACCGGTGGGCCTGCGCTACCACGCGCTGCACCATCTCATGCCTTCGATGCCCTATCATTCATTGCCTGAAGCGCACCGCCGCCTGGTCCGCGAACTGGGCATCGATTCGACCTATCAGAGCGCCAATCACCCCGGTCTCGTCGCGCTGGTCTACCGGATCGGTCGCAGCACCATGGGTCGACGCGTCTGATCGGATAGCTTCCGGGCGCATGCAAAAAGGGCCGCCCCTTGTGGGACGGCCCTTTGAAATTCGCGAAAAGCGAAAATCAGTTCGCGGTGTCGACCGTGGCGGTCACGCCTTCTTCGGTGACGGTCGCATCGACGTCGGCGCCGTCGACGGTAACGCTCGAACCGTCGGCAGCAGCGCCTTCAGCCGGAACTTCGACGGTGTCGGTGACGACTGCGGTTTCGGTGGCGGTCGGTGCCGGCATGTCGGCGGTGTCGCCTTCGACGGTGGTTTCCGACTGGTCACAAGCCGCGAGCGAAAGGCCGACGATTGCGAGGGGGAGAACAAACTTTTTCATGCCGAAAGCTCCTTTGTGGCAGGAATGTGGCACGCAAATACGACTGATTCGCGGAAGTTCCAAATGAAATCGTATCTCAGTCGAGAAATTTGATCATCGCGCATCGCCGGTCGCCGGGCATGCCCAGGTCGACCGCCGCATCGTGTGAATCCCGCAAGTGTTCGCGGCCTTCGAAATTCTCGATCTCGACGAACCCCTGCCGCGCATAGAAGGGCGCATTCCAGGCGATATCGCGGAAGGTGTTGAGCGTGATCGCGCGCAGCCCGCAGTTGCGCGCATCGATCGCCAGCGCCCGCAGGAGGGTGGCGCCGATCCCCTTGCCCTGGTGCGCCCGCGCGACGCTGAGTTCGTGGAGATGCAGTTCGCGACCGCACCTGCCGGCAGCCGCAAAACCGATCACCTCGTCGCTCACCGTGGCAGACAGGCAATTGCCCCGCCTGATCATCGCCCGGTAATTGTCCGGTGATGCCCCAGGTCTCCAGCAGGTCGGCGACGATGGCGCTGGTGCGGGTTTCCTCGAAGCCGATTTCCGGATGCGCATGAATATCGCGGCGGATCGCCACGAGATCGTTCTGGAAATCCTTGATCCGGTCGATGACAGGCATGGCTCGCGCGCTCCGCTTGATCGCGGCACGTTATGCCACATCGCAAAGGCGAGTCACGCGGATTTCAGCCCGGCGCTTCGCCGGGCCGCGCATTCACCAGCTGGCCGGAAGCTCCTTGAGGCCGCGCAGCACGAAGGTCGGCCGCCACTTCGGATTTTCCACGTCGTCGATGCGCAGATTCGGAATCCGGCGCAGCAGCGTCGTGAGCGCGACCTCGGCTTCGAGCCGCGCGAGCTGCGCGCCGAGGCAGAAGTGAATACCACCGCCGAACGACAGCGGCCGCACGTTCGGCCGCGTGATGTCGAGCCGATCCGGATGATCGGGATAGACAGCCGGATCGTGATTGGCCGAGCCGAGCAGACACATCACGTTGTCGCCCTGCGGAATTTTCACGCCGCCGATCTCGACATCCTCCATCGCGACGTGGTAGGTGAGCTGCACCGAGGAGTCGTAGCGCAGGAATTCCTCGATCGCGTTCGGCATCAGCGACAGGTTGGACTTCAGCAGTTCGAGCTGGTCCGGATTGCGATGCAGCGCCAGCAGCGCATTGCCGATCAGGTTCACCGTGGTCTCGTGACCCGCGCCGAACAGCAGGATGATGTTCGCGGTCAGCTCTTCGTTGCTGAGCTTGCTGCCGGCCTCTTCCGCCTGAACCAGTTGAGTCGTCAGGTCGTCGCCCGGCTCGCGGCGGCGCAGATCGAACAGCCGCTGGAAATAGGCTTCGGAATTGGCGTGCGCGGCATTGGCCTCGTCGATCTCGGCGCGCGACAGCGGCACCGGATCGAGCAGACGGCCGCCGGTGCGCTCGCGCTTGAAGAAGATTTCGCGATCCGTCTCCGGAATGCCGAGCATGTCGCAGATGACGATGACTGGCAGGCGGAACGCGAAGTCCGAGATCAGGTCCATGCGGCCCTGCCCGATCACCCGGTCGATCGAGTCGTCGACGATCGCCTGGATCTTCGGACGCATGTCCTCGACGCGGCGCGCCGTGAACGCCTTGACGACAAGGCCGCGCAGGCGGGTGTGGTCGGGCGGATCCTGCGTCAGCATCCAGCGGCCCATCGCGCGATAAACAGGCTCGTTCAGCGCTTCCGGCCCGAAGCGGCGCGTGATGCGGGTGACGTAATCCTTGCCGAACCGCTTGTCGCGCAGCACCAGCGCCGCGTCGGCATTGCGGCTGACGAGATAGCCGTTCAGCGCCGGCAGATGCAGCACCGGCGCGTGCGTGCGCAGCTTGTCGTAGGAGGGATAGGGATCGCGGATGAAGTCCGGAGACAGCGGGTTGAACAGCGGCTGGGCGCTTGCCGTCTGGGTTGTAGCCCCTTGCAACTGCTCGTTCATGAATGTCTCCCTGAAAATAGTTAATGCGATCACGCCGCGTTTGGCTGCCGTTTTACGCGATCCCGGACCGGAAGCACAAGACAATTATACCTGCATTCCCCAAGTGGCGTGGCGTTTGAGGTGAAGATCGCCTGTATCCGAGCGCTAGACAAGGATTTTCTGCCGCAAGCGGCACCTGCGGTCGCGCAGACTGCTGGATCTGGACGGATCAGACCGCGAAGCCGCTGTTTCCTTGCCCAGGGGCGGCGTTTTTCAGCGCAGCGGACAGATCTGTCCAGCCGCTTTCGTTCAGTTTGAGCGTGGATCGCGATCATGCGCATAGCGGTGGCGCTCGCAATCGGCGGATAGCGGCGAGGATGGCGCGTACCATCGTGCCGGTGACAGCGACCTCGGCCAGCTGGAAGGTGATGGTGCGGGCGTGACGGACCACACGTGCCCCGATCTTGATCAGCTTCAGTTGCAGGCTGGTCAACGACCAGTCGGCCATGGCCTCGGGCAGCTCGATGCAGCGCAAGAAGGTGGCCAGGTTGTACGCCAGGGCGTGCAGTTGCAGCCGCACCTCATTGTCGCGGAACTTCCGGCACGACAGCCGCGTCCAGCGAAAGGCGTATTTGCCCTCTTTGATGTGCTGCTCGGCGGTGCCGCGCTGGTTGTAGAACCGCACCACCCAGTCCGGCTCCATCGGCAGGTTGGTGACGATGAAGCCGACACGCGGGAACAGTTCGCCCGGATGCCATTCGATCTTGGCGATCACCCGGCGTTCCTTGTCCCAGGACGCCGCCTGATACTCGAATTCCTCGAAGAACCGCTTGACCTTGGTCAGTGACGGCCGCCCGACAGGGCGCGTTAGCCGATGCGCGATCTTGTCCTTGAGGACCGCGTTTGCGGGCAGCCGAATGGCGTAGAAGAACCGCGCTTCTTCCAATCGCTCATAGATCGCCGGGATCGCGTAGGCAGCATCGGCCCGGAAGAACCTGCCACCAAGGTCGCGCTCCGCGTAGCGCGCAATGACGGGGTCGAGAACATCACGCCAGCCATCGGCGCTGTGGACGTTGCCATGGCGCAGGGCGCAGCGTTCCAGCATCCCGAACTGGTTGAACAGAAAGTTGGGGTGATAGCAGCTACAGTCGAAATGGCCATTCCAGGCGGACCCTTCCTGGTCGCCATGGGTCGGGCTGACCGAGCTGTCCATGTCCAGAACGATGTACTTCAGCCCGTTACGGTCATGGAACCGGTCGATCCATTGCCCGTTCAGGTCGGCCAGCGCGGCACGGTTCCCGGCCAGAGCCAGCGTCTCGGTCTCGAACCGTCCCATCTGCGATGCCGAGGCCGCTTGTGCATCGACCGCTCTGCCGCCGACAACTTGGCGCATGACCGGATCGCAGGCGAGACGGTTGGCGTCGTTGACATCCTCGTATCCGGCCAGCCGCCCAAAGACTGATTGCCGGAACAGGCCGTCGAGCCGATGGACCGTGTTCTTGCCAGAGCGAGTATCGCGCAGCGCCGCTGACGCCAAATCGGACAACCCGAGCGCGTCATCAAGCTCGCGCATCACCAGAAGGCCGCCGTCGGAACTGAGCTGCGTGCCGCGAAATTCCAGCCGCACGCGAGGGTCGAAATCCACCCGATCTGCCCGTTGCAAGCCCGCACCCTCTGGGTGATCCATGAAACGCGCCCCTCGCAGCCTTCAACACCATGTTTTATATAGGAAATATAATGGTCAGGACAGCGAAATCAGCGCCTTACTTGGGAAATGTGGGTTGTCGGCGCTTTCGGCGGGCGGAAGCGGTACGCCCCTCAGCGAGGGCTCCTCGCTCAGCAGCGTCGCAGCATCTTGCTCGACCTCGTGAAAGGCATCGCCGTCGGCCGGACGGGCCAGCCGGATCGAGAAGTCGCTCATTCCTCGGTCCGGATCAGGACGGTCTCGCCGATCAGGACGAACAGCAGGAACGGCGCCCATGCGGCGAGCAGCGGAGGATATCCGCCGAAGCTGCCCATCGAGAGCGCGGCATTGTCGACGACGAAATAGGCAAAACCCAGCGCCATGCCGATCAACGCGCGTACGAAGACCTGGCCGGATCGAGCGAGCCCGAAAGCCGCAATCGCCCCGAGCAGCGGCATCAGTACCGAGGACAGCGGGCCCGACAGCTTGTGCCACCACTTGGCCCGCAATTCGCTGGTGCGCCGGCCGGCCGCCTCGTAGGCGGCGATCGAACGGGACAGCTGCCAGAAGTCCTGCGTGTCAGCATCGACGCTTTCGAGTTCGATCTGGGCGGGCGTCACACCCTTGGCGACCACCAGGCTGGCAACTTCGCGCTCGGTCGCGGTCTCGACGTCGAACACCCGCGGCTTTTCCAGGCGCCAGCCGGGTGCCGCGAAGGTCGCTCGCGGTGCGCGAACCTGCTGGGTAATGAGATCGCTCGGCGCGCGGCGGTAATAGGTGACGTTCGTCATCACCGTGTTCTCGCCACTTCCCGAGAGCGCGGCTGCCGTGATCACGTCCGTCCCGTCGCTCAGGTAGACATTGGCCTGCGGACCCGAGGCTTCTTCCGCGATCGGTCTGAACTCGTTCGCCTCCCACGCCTTGAGCGTCGCGGTGGCGCGGGTCACGACCCGCTCGTTGAAAGCGAAGTTGAGGCCGGCCACGACGAGGCCCGTCAGCAACAGCGGGGCAAGCACCTGGTGGGCGGAAAGCCCCGCCGCCTTCATCGAGACGACTTCGCTGTTCTGGTTGAGCGTCACCAGCGTGATCAGCGTCGCGAGCAGGACCGAATAGGGCAGGAAGCTCTGGATCAGCTGCGGGACGCGCAAGCCCGCGTAACGCCACAGGTCGCTATCGGTATTGCCCGGCACCTCGAGGATCTTGCCGCTGTTGGAAAGCAGGTCGAGCATCGCGAGCACGATCACCAGCATGACCAGCACCGCCAGGATGCGGACCGCGAACATTTTCGCCAGGTACAGCGTGAGCGTACGCGAGGGGAAGAAATCCAGCTGCATGGCGCGCTACTCGGCCGGTGCCGGGGCAAGCGCCGGACGACGGCGGCGGCTCATCCGGAAGATCGCCTTGAGCTTCTTGGTGAGCTTGGCGAACGCCGTCTCCAGCGCGCCGATCGCCTGGCCGCCCGGCACATGGGCGACACGGTAGTACATCCACAAGATCAGTGCGGCGAACACGAAGAACGGTATCCACAGCGCAAGCACCGGATCGAACCGGCCCAGCGCGGCGAGGTCTTCGGCATACTGGTTGATCTTGTGATAGGAGACCACCATCACGATCGACACGAAAACGCCGAGCGCGCTGGTCGATCGCTTGGGCGGGATGCCCAGTGCCACCGCCAGCAACGGCATCAGCAGCATCATCACCACCTCGACCAGCCGGAAGTGGAAACTCGCCTGGCTGGCATCGCGCTTGATCGGGGTCTCGCCGCGGTCCCAGCCGATCCTGAGCAATTCGGGGAGGATGTATTCGCGTTCGGCATCGCCGCGCGCGCGGAAGGCCTCGATTGCGGGCAGGTCGATCGGCAGATCGTGGCGGGTGAAACTGAGCACGCGGGGCGTTACCGATCCGGTATCCTGCACGATCGTACCGTCGGTCAGCCGCAGGATGATGGTGTCCGGGCTGTCCGTGGTGGCAAGGAACGCGCCTTCTCGAGCGGAGATCGACAGGACCTGGCCCTTGCCGTTGGAGACGCGCGCGAAGATGCCCTTGAGCTTGCGCCCGTCATCCTCGCTTTCCTCGATCCGCAACGCCATCCGGTCCTTGAGCGTCGTGAATTCGCCGACCTTGATCGAGGCGCCGAGTGCGCCCGAGCGCAGATCGTATTCCAGCTGTTCGTAAGTGTAGCGGCTTATCGGCTGGACGTAGAAGACCAGCGCGATGTTGATCGCCATCATCACGAGGGCGAGCATGTAGGGCACCCGAAGCAGGCGGCCATAGCTCATGCCGACGGCGCGCAGCGTGTCGAGTTCGCTGGTCGTCGCGAGCTTGCGGAAGGCGAGCAATATTCCGAGCAGCAGTCCCAGCGGGATGGCGAGGCTCGCATACTCGGGAATAAGCGTCGCGAGCATCTGGAAGACGACGCCCACGGGTCCGCCCTCGACCGCCACGAAGTCGAGCAGGCGCGACAGCTTCTCCAGGGTCAGCAGCGACGCGGCGAGCGCGAACACGCCGAGCATCGGCACGATCGTGAGGCGCAGGATATACCGGTCGATGGCTGGGAGGAATGTCACGTATGTCTGCTTGTGGCCGCGAGCTTTGCCGGTTCGATAGCGGGAAAATCGTGGCGGGTCATGCCCCGAGACGCAAGACCGCGTTTTTCACCAGAAACGGCTGCCCGGCACGCCCTTGAACGGGCCCGCCTCGCGGCTGGTGATCCATCCGCCGTAGAAACCGCCCGGTTGCGGTACGACCTGCTCGCCATCGACGAGGCACTCGTCGAACGGGTCGGGATAGAAGGCGATAAATCCTGCGATCGGCCGGAAGGCCGGGGTCGGATCAGGATACGACCAGGCGACCGCTTCGAGCATCTCGCCGTCGATCTTCACGTCCCAGTACCGCGCCTGACCCTTCCATTCGCACAGGCTGCGCTGCGGGTTGGGCACGAGCAGGTCCATCGCGATGCCATCGGGCGGGAGGTAGTAGGTCGGCGGATGGCTCGTCTCGAGCGTGCGCCAGGCACCCATGGTATCGGCGATGGTCGCGCCGCGATGGCGGATCAGAATGTGGCGGTCGGTCGGCTCGGCGATGGCCGGTCGCGGGTAATCCCACACGCTTTCCTGCCCTTCGCCGACAGGATCGGGCTGCGGATGGTGCGGCTGTCGGATCGGTTCACGCCTTCTCGAGCGTGCATTGCAGCGGGTGCTGGTTGTCCCGCGCACAGTCCATCACCTGATTCACCTTGGTTTCCGCGACCTCGTAGGGGAACACGCCGCACACGCCGACACCCTTCTGGTGGACATGCAGCATTACCCGCGTCGCTTGCTCGAGATCCATGCGGAAGAAACGCTTGAGCACCATCACGACGAATTCCATCGGTGTGTAATCGTCGTTCAGCAACAGGACCTTGTACTGGCTCGGTTTCTTGGGCTTGGCCCGCGTCTTGGTCGCGATGCCGACCTGCGAATCCCCGTCCCCATCGTCCGAATCCGGTCCCGCCGCCAGCACGGGCAGCAGGTGGACGTCATCGAGGATCGGAATTGTGGAGGTCATCTTGCTGGGCAATATCGTAAGGAATGGCAGTTTCGCAAGGTGCCAGCATGCGGTTAAAGTTCCGCCAACGCCTGTCTGTCGCACTGAAACGAGAAACGGGCCGGACGCCGAAGCATCCGACCCGTCCTTGTCTATCGCCGGGGCAATGGGAGAGAGAGAAGCCCCGGGCGATATAAACTCTTGAGCGCTTAGGCGGCCTTCGAGATCTTCTCGGCGGCAACGCTCATGCGGCTCGAAACCGGCGCGAAAGCGTCGTTGGCGAGCTTGATCATCTTCTCGGTGTTCTTCGAACCGTAAGCGACCATCGCGTCGAAGTTGCGACGAGCCAGCTCGCCCTGCAGCTGGAACAGCTCGGTCGGCGACTTCACGGCAGCCATCTTCTTGGCGTCGGCGGTAAAGGTCGAGAACACGGCCTTGGTGTCTTCGACGCCGTCACGAGCCATGTCCTGCATGCCGCCGGCGAGAACCTTGCCCGAAGCGACGATGGCTTCGAGGTTCGCCTTGTTGAATTCGACGGCTTCCGCAACGTATTCCGAGCCCTTGTCGTAGGCGGTCTTCATCTTCGCCTGCATGTCGGCAGCGGTTTCCTTGACGGTCTTGGTGAAATCCTTGGTGTTGGTCTTGGCCATGACGGTGTCCTTCAATTCGGTAAGAGTATTGGTTCTGGGAGCGGCGGCGGCCTTCCTGGCAGCTACCTTGGCGGGCGCAGCCTTGCGGGCGACCGGCTTTTTCTTCTTGGGAGCCGCGAGTTTCCGGGCGACCGGCTTCTTCGCGGTCGACGCCTTCAGCTTCGCCTTCTTCGGGGCGGGCTTTTTCGCGACGGTCTTGCTGGCAGCCTTCGCGACGGCTTCCTTGGGGGCCGGCTCGCTCTTGGCTTCTTCCACCTTGGCAGCCGGGGTTACCGGAGCCTTATCGGGCGCCGTTACCGGTGCAGCCTTGCCACTGGTAGCAGCCGAGGCTTCGGCATAGGCCTTCTCGGTCGCGGCATCGATCTTGCTCTTGGCTTCGTCAGCCATGGTAGTCCTCGCAGTCTTTGTTGCACTGCACAAAATAGGCATTGCAACTGCGAAGTCAAGGATTTTTTGTGCACTGCACAATAAACCGGGATGAGCAGTATTTTCAGCAGCTTAACGCGATTTTACGTAGCGACCGGGAGCATCCTCAATGACCGTGTCGCCCTTGCCGCCGGGCTTGCGCTTGCCGGTCGCCGGCACGGTCGCATCGTCGAGGGCATGGAGCCATTCCAGCCAGTGCGGCCACCAGCTTCCCGGACGCTCGGTCGCGCCATCGACGAAGGCCTTTAGGGTGGGCGCACTGCTGTCCCCGACCCAGTACTGGTACTTCCCGGCTTCCGGCGGATTGACGACGCCGGCGATATGGCCCGAGCCCGCGAGCATGAAGGTCGTGTCGCCCTTGAAGTGTCGGGTCATGCGCCAGACGCTTTCGGCCGGTGCGATGTGATCTTCCTTGCCCGCCTGGATGAAGACCGGAGTTTCGACGAGCGTCAGGTCGATCGGCGTGCCGTCGGCGCTCAGCGCATCTGGCTGGACGAGCTTGTTGTCGCGATAGAGGTCGCGCAGATAATCGCTGTGCCATTTCGCGGGCAGGTTGGTGACGTCCCCGTTCCAGTGGAGCAGGTCGAACGCCGGGTAATCCTGTCCCAGCAGGTAATTGTTGACGACATAGTTCCAGATCAGGTCCTTGCCGCGCAAGGCGTTGAACGTCGCCGCGAGGTAGCGTCCGTCGAGATAGCCGTCCTTGGAGAGCTTGCCGATCGCCGACAATTGCCCGTCGTCGATGAAATGCTTGAGGTCGCCGCTCTTCTCGAAATCGACCTGGGCGGTGAAGAAGGTCGCGCTGGCGACCTTGTCCTGCTCACCGCGGCGATGAAGGATCGCCAGGGTCGCGGCCAGGGTCGTTCCGGCCACGCAATAGCCGATGGTGTGGACGGCGGGTACGTCCAGCCGCGCGCGCACGTGGTCGATCGCCTCCATCTGCGAGCGGATGTAATCGTCCCAGATCACGTCCTTCATGCTCGCATCGGCCGACTTCCAGCTGACCACGAAGATCGTGATCCCCTGTTCGACCGCCCAGCGGATGAAGCTCTTCTTGGGGGTCAGGTCGAGGATGTAGAAGCGGTTGATCCAGGGCGGGAAGATGATTATCGGCGTCGCCAGCACCTTGTCGGTCGTCGGCGAATACTGGATCAGCTGGTAGAGCGGTGTCTCGTGGACCACCTTGCCGGGCGTCGCGGCCAGGTTCTCGCCAAGGGTGAAGGCATCCGCATCGGTGTGCGTGAGCTGGCCTTTCTGCAGGTCGTTGATCAGGTGCTTCATGCCCTTGACCAGATTGTCGCCCTTGGTCTCGATCGTTCGCTGGAGAACGACCGGATTGGTCAGCAGGAAATTGTCGGGGCTCATCGCATCGACCAGCGCCTGCGTGGCGAAGGCGAGCTGTTGCTTGTGCTCGGGGCTGACGCCGCTCATCTCGCGCGCGACAGTGGTGAAATATTCCGCCAGCATGAGATACGTCTGGTGGAGCAGCGCATAGGCCGGATGGTCGCGCCACGCCGGATCGGCGAACCGGCGATCCTTGTGCGGCAGGGCCGGCGCCTCGTCAGCCTCGCGCGTCTTCGCACCGGTCATGCCCGCGCCCAGCACGTTCTGCCACAGGTCGACCGAATCGTGGACGAGCTTCTGGTTGGCGGCGAACACGGCCATCGGGTCCGCCTGGCTCAGCCCCTTGGCGAGCGTCATCCACTGCGCGGGGTCGAACGGATTGCTGCCCATCGCCTGTGCAGACTGTTCGCGCACGAAATCGAGCCACAGCGCCTGCAGCCGGTTCGCGACCGAGGACCAGTCGGTCCCGGCGAAGGCGTCCTGCGGGGACACGTCGCCGAACATTTCGCGCATCGCCTCGCCCTGCATGTCGAAGAATGCCGCGAACGGGCTTTCCATCGTGGTCGTGCTGTCGGTCCGGTCTGCCATGCGCTGCCTCGAAAATTGCTTTGCTTGGGAAAGCGATAGCGAATTAGGCGTTTGCCCGCGACCGCTAATGCCTTAGAAATTGTGTCCTGCCCTGTTTTCGGGTGTTGCAGGCCCAACCGAAGAAGGATCCGATGGACACCGATTTCTACCGCATCAAGCGACTGCCGCCTTATGTCATCGCCGAAGTGAACGCGATGCGGCACGCGGCGCGCCAGGCGGGGCTGGACATCATCGATCTCGGCATGGGCAATCCGGACCAGCCGCCGCCGCAGCACGTCATCGACAAGATGTGCGAAGTGGCGGCCAAGCCCAGCGCTCACGGCTATTCGCAGTCGCGCGGGATACCCGGTCTGCGCCGTGCGCAGGCGCAATACTACGGACGCCGGTTCGGCGTGGACCTCGATCCCGAGAGCGAAGTCGTCGTCACCATGGGCAGCAAGGAAGGGCTCGCAAGCCTCGCAAATGCGATCACCGCGCCCGGCGACGTCGTGCTCGCGCCCAACCCGAGCTATCCGATCCACACCTTCGGGTTCATCATCGCGGGTGCGACCATCCGCTCCGTACCGACGACGCCCGATGAAAATTACTGGAAGGCGCTCGAAAGCGCGATGGCCTTCACCGTCCCGCGCCCGAGCGTGCTGGTGGTGAACTACCCGTCGAACCCCACCGCCGAAGTGGTCGACCTCGCCTTCTACGAGCGGCTGGTCGCCTGGGCGCGCGAGAACAAGGTCTGGATCCTCTCCGACCTCGCCTATTCCGAACTGTATTTCGACGGCAATCCGACGCCGTCGATCATGCAGGTCAAGGGCGCCAAGGAAGTCGCGGTGGAATTCACCTCGATGTCGAAAACCTATTCCATGGCCGGCTGGCGCATGGGCTTCGCGGTCGGCAACCGGCAGCTGATCGCCGCCATGACCCGGGTGAAGAGCTATCTCGATTACGGCGCGTTCACGCCGATCCAGGCAGCGGCGACGGCTGCGCTCAACGGCCCGCAGGACATGGTCGAAAGCAACCGCAAGCTCTATCACAAGCGCCGCGACGTGATGGTCGAGGCATTCGGCCGCGCGGGGTGGGATATTCCGCCTCCACCGGCCTCGATGTTCGCCTGGGCACCCTTGCCGGATGGCTTTAAGGATATGGGAAGCTTGGAGTTTTCCAAGAAACTGCTTACCGATGCACATGTAGCGGTCGCTCCCGGAGTCGGCTACGGCGAAGAAGGGGAGGGTTTCGTCCGCATCGCCATGGTCGAGAACGAGCAGCGGCTGCGCCAAGCCGCCCGCAACATAAAGCGGTTTCTCGGGACAGCCAGCAGCGAGGCGGCATGACCCTGACGGCGTGACGCGGGCGGCCCTTGGCCGCGAACAACGGGGGTTGCTTAGGTGTTCTTCCTGATTCCAGAATTTACTCGAATGTGCATCAGATATGCGCGGGTGGGGATTGCGAAGGGGCACACATGACGCAGTTCCAATGGTTGTCTCAATCGGTTTGTCCTCCGGCCAGGTGGGACTTGCGCTATCTCGGGTGGGAATTGCTCGGGGACAGCGACGAGCTGCCCGATCCCGAAACCCTGAAGATGCGCGGAACCGTCATCGACAGCGCCGAATGCCCGGTGCTGCTCGACTGGCGCGCCGCCAGCCGCCCGGTGGACTGGCGCGACCTGTCGGACCGGCGCTGGACGATCGTGATCGGCGTCGAGGATCCGGACGATCGTGCGGCCCTGCTCGCCTACGGTTATGGCGAGGTCCTGCCGATCAACGTCGCGATGGTCGAACTCGCCGCACGCGCGCTGCGCATCGCCGAAAATGCGTCGGCCATGCAGCGCTATCGCCGGGCCGGCCCCGTCACGCTCGACCTGTTCCACCGTGACGGGCGCATCGATCGACAATGGCTTGGCTTCCATCCCCGCGAATTCGCCCTTTTGTGGCGGCTTGCGGAAACGCCCGGCCAGCGGGTCACCCGACGAGAGCTTTTGTCCGATGTCTGGCGCATCGATCACGACCCGGAAACCAACTCGGTCGAAGTTCATATTTCGCGCCTGCGGTCCAAGCTCGCAATCTCCCGCGCATGCTGGCTGATCGTGACCGATCCACGCGGCGGCTACCGGTTGGCGGCGGACGGCGGCTCGTCGTTCTTCGCATTCGGCGCAGCGCGCGAACAAGCGCTGGACAGGCTCCGCGGCATCGGCAACGATACGCGCGAATTTGCCAGTGGAGAGACACATGCAGCTGCAGCCCAACGAACGGGTAACGATCGATCTCGGTGACGACGGGGTGGCGCAAGTCCGCCTGATCCGGGCGGACAAGATGAACGCGCTTGACAACGAAATGTTCGATCGGCTGATCGAAGCCGGCCAGGTTTTGCACGAAATGAAGGGCCTGCGCTCGGTCGTGCTGTCGGGCGAAGGCCGCAGCTTTTGCGCCGGGCTGGACCTGTCGAACTTTTCCGACGACCGGACTACCGAAGGCGGCCAGACACTCGTCGATCGCACTCACGGCAATGCAAATCGCGCGCAACAGGTCGCCATGCAGTGGCGCAAGCTGCCGGTCCCGGTGGTCGCGGCGGTACACGGCGTCTGCTTCGGCGGCGGTTTCCAGATCGCAAGCGGGGCGGATATCCGTGTCGTCGCGCCCGATGCGCGGCTCGCGATCATGGAACTCAAGTGGGGCCTCGTCCCCGACATGGGTGGCTTTGCCCTGTGGCGCGGGACGGCGCGCGACGATGTCCTGCGCGAACTGATCTACACCAATCGCGAATTCAGCGGGGTCGAAGCAGGCGAATACGGCTTCGCCACTCACGTCGAGGAAAACCCGCTGGAGCGGGCAACCGCCATCGCGACCGAGATCGCCGATCGCAATCCGCATGCGATCCGCGGTTCGAAACGGCTCGTCAATGCGATGTTCGACGAGAAGACCGATCACCTCCTGATGGAAGAGAGCCGCGAACAGCACGCGATCATGCGCTCGCCCAACCAGATCGAGGCGGTGATGGCGGGCATGCAGAAGCGCAAGGCCAACTACACCGACGTGTAACCGGCTGGCCGGTGGCGATCAGCCGAAGATCGCCACCGCCTGCATCCCGTCGAGCATCAGTCTACCGTCCGCATTCCACAAACGCAGCCGCTCGCTCGAATAGCCTGCGTCGGCATGCTGGCTGGTGTTCGCGGCGAGCCACCAGCCGTCCCGCGTGGCAGGCTCGGTGTCGAGCACGTTGAACGACCAGTTGATCGAACTGAGCGGGCCCTGCCGCTGCATCGCCCGCATCGCGCCGGGAGGCAGCGTATCGCCGACGAGTACCAGGTGCGACATCGGATCGAGATCGCCCGCATCGCGCAAGCGGATCCACCGGCGCACTTCCGGATAGCCCGGTCCCTGATGATCCTGCGCACGCCGCAGCTCGTAATTGCCGATGAAATGCTTCTGCGCGGGCGGCGCGACAGGCTCGCCATCCTCGGGCGGCCCCGGCCAGTCGGCGGGCGCATCGGACGGGTGGACGGCATTGGGCTCGCGGGCGGCGCCGAAGAGAAACAGTGCCGTCAGCGCCAGCTTGCCTTCGCTGAACAGTTCGGTGCGCACCTGCGTCACGTTGCGGCCTTCGCGTACGATCGCCGTCCGCATATCGAGGTCGGTGCCGACCGGCGCGACGAAGCCGATCTGCGCCGCGCGCAAGGGCGGCAGGTCCGGCAGCGACCGCGTGGCATGGGTGTATGCGACCAGCGCGGATGCGCCACCGTACAGGGTACGGCCCTGCATCCAGTTCTCTGCGTCGGGCAGGTGGACCATACCATCCTTGCCCGGGATCGGTTCGATGAGATTACTCGGGTTCATGCAGCCGGGCATAGCGACCATTCGGGCCGCGTCCAGACTGACGTAACGTAAGGCCCCAACCGGCGATTGCCATGCCAATCGAGAATCGCTAGGGGGCCTTTCCGCCGTGCGGTCCGATGGGGCGTACGGGATGAGGCCCGATGGCGGAGTGGTTACGCAGAGGACTGCAAATCCTTGCACGCCGGTTCGATTCCGGCTCGGGCCTCCATCACCCCGACGATCGGGATTGCAGCCGCGCTGCAGTGCCGATAGGGGCGGAAAGACGAGAGTGCCGCTTTAGCTCAGTTGGTAGAGCACATCATTCGTAATGATGGGGCCACTGGTTCGAGTCCAGTAAGCGGCACCACTCGATCCTGATCATACATTTCAAGCGTTTAACGCTATCTCACACAGCCGTCCCTAATGTCGGGCCTTGCTTTCCGGGTCTTCGGAAGGGTGCCGCGGGAGGCCGAGAAATGGGATCGAGATATGTGCCTGCCGGACTGCTGGTTCTGGCCATTGCCGCGCAGTTCGCGCCGCAGGCGGTGCAGGCGGAAGAGTGTATTCTCGACGAGAACAACGACCCGAGCGATATCGCCGACGGCGATGGCGGCGCAAGTTCCGGCGGGACGGATTCTTCGCTCGCCTGCGGAACCGGTGCCTCCACCGCCACGCTGGCCCTGCAATCCACCGCGATCGGTGCAGCCGCGGGCGTCAGCGCGGCAAACGGTACGGCAGTCGGCTACGATGCCGATGTGCTGTTGGCGCAGGGAAGCGCGTTCGGGGCGCTCGCAAAGGCCAACGGGGCCCAGTCGACCGCGCTCGGCGCCTCAGCCCAGGCGAGCGGTTTAGGCTCTTTCTCCGGCGGCTACCAGGCGGAATCCTTTGGCGGATCGGTGGCCATCGGCTCGGCAAGCGACGCTGGCCGGATGGGCTCGACGGACAATGCGGTCGCCATCGGCAACGCTGCGCAGGCAAGGGCCTGCTAACCATTTGCCGGCCAGTAGGAAAATCCTTTGCGCCGGACGTGTTGTGAGTAGGTGAGCGGCTTTCAGCGGGTCGCATCCTTGAGTGCAAGGCAGGTCAGCCCTACATTGAGGGCCGACAGGATTGGAGGCTGCAGTGACCGATACCGACCCCGCGCGCGACCAGGCAGCCGAACAGGTCCGCAAGGCTGCGGCGGACGCGACCCTGCGTCCGACGATCGCCGGTTTCTTCGACGAAGCGACCAATACGATCACCTACGTGGTGAGCGATCCCGCGACAGGCGAGGCGGCCATCATCGACTCGGTGCTGGATTTCGAGGCGGCGTCCGGTCGCACGTCCAATGGCTCGGCCGATCGCATCATCGAATATGTGAAGACGAACGACCTGACGGTCACATGGTTGATCGAGACGCACGCCCACGCCGATCATATTTCTGCCGCGCCCTATCTGCAGGAGCGGCTCGGCGGCAAACTCGCGATCGGCAAGGACATCATCCGGGTCCAGGAAGTCTTCGGCAAGCTGTTCAACGCCGGCACGGATTTCGAACGCGACGGATCGCAATTCGATCACCTGTTCGAAGACGGCGAGAGTTTCGCCATCGGCAAGCTCGGGGGCATCGCGCTGCACGTGCCCGGCCACACGCCGGCCGACATGGCCTTCATCGTGGGCGATGCGGCCTTCGTCGGCGACACGATCTTCATGCCCGACTTCGGCACCGCTCGCGCAGACTTTCCAGGCGGAGATGCGGGCGAGTTGTTCCGCTCGATCCGGCGCCTGCTGTCGCTGCCGGACGAGACGCGGCTGTTCCTGTGCCACGATTACAAGGCACCCGGGCGTGACGACTACGCGTGGGAAACGACCGTGAAGCAGCAGCGCGAGGAGAACGTCCACGTGAAAGACGGCGTCACCGAGGACCAGTTCGTCGAAATGCGCACCAGCCGCGACCGGACACTGGCCATGCCGACACTCATCATGCCGAGCGTACAGGTCAATATCCGCGGCGGGAGGCTGCCAGAGCCGGAAGACAACGGTGTCAGCTACATCAAGATACCGGTGAACGCGGTATGATCGCCGGGTTCGCCTTGCCGGGGTTTCCCGAAGCGCAGCCGGTCGAGGGCTTTCTCGGCGGGCTGCTGATCGGGCTCGCGGCGGCCATCATGCTGCTGGGCCTCGGCCGCATCGCGGGCGTGTCCGGCATGTTCGCGCGCGCGTCCGGGATCGAGCGCGGTAGCCCGCCGTGGCCGATCGCGGCGCTGTTCGTGGCCGGTCTGGTAGTCGGGGCGCTCGCCTTCAGCGCGACGATCGGCCCTGTTGAGGCGAGTTTTCCTCCGGGCTTTGGCTGGCTGATCGCAGGCGGGCTGCTGGTCGGCTTCGGCACGCGGCTGGGTTCGGGCTGTACGAGCGGGCATGGCGTGTGCGGAATGTCGCGCCTTTCGCCCCGATCGCTGGTGGCGACGGGGACTTTCATCGTTTCCGGCATCGCGACGGTCGCGCTGGTCAATGCGCTCGGAGGAGGGTGGTGATGGGCAGACTTTTACTATCGCTGCTGTCCGGTGCCTTATTCGGCTTCGGGCTGGCCCTGTCCGGCATGATGAACCCGCTCCGGGTGCGCGGCTTCCTCGACCTGTTCGGCGATTGGGATCCGACGCTGGCGTTCGTCATGGGCGGCGCCGTGCTCGTCATGGCGGTGACCTGGGCGATCCAGAAGCAAATGGCGCGGCCGCTGCTCGATGTCGAATTCCGCCTGCCGGGCACGAAGGATCTCGACGCGCGGTTGATCGGCGGCTCGGCGATGTTCGGTGTCGGCTGGGCGCTGGCCGGCCTGTGTCCCGGCCCGGCGATCGCCTCGCTTGCCACGGCGTTCGTCCCCGCTGCGATCTTCGTCGCCGCGATGGCGGCAGGCGTCCTGCTGCACAAGACGACGCTAGGCAACTGACGCCGCCATGCTCGCGCGCTACCTGCCGATCCTGGAGTGGGGGCGCACTTACAATACCGGCGTTCTGACCAATGACCTGGTGGCGGCAATCATCGTCACCATCATGCTGATCCCGCAGAGCTTGGCCTACGCCTTGCTCGCGGGGCTTCCGCCCGTGGTCGGGCTGTATGCCTCGATCCTGCCGCTGGTCGCTTATGCGATCTTCGGGACCAGCCGGACGCTCGCAGTCGGGCCGGTCGCGGTGGTCAGCCTGATGACGGCGAGCGCCGCGGGGGCGGTGGCCGCGCAGGGAACGGCCGAATACCTGGAGGCGGCGATCACGCTGGCGGCGCTGTCCGGCGTGATGCTCGCTGTCCTTGGATTGCTGCGCGCAGGGTTTCTCGCCAATCTCCTCTCGCACCCCGTCGTCAGCGGTTTCATAACGGCGAGCGGACTGCTGATCGCGACGAGCCAGCTCAAGCACATCCTTGGCGTGAAAGCGGGCGGCGACAACTGGCCCGACATGCTCGGCGCATTGGCGGGCGCAATCGGCGATACGAACCCGTGGACGCTGGCGGTCGGCATTCCGGCCACCCTGTTCCTTTTCTGGGTCCGCACCGGAGCGAAGCCCGCGCTGCAACGACTGGGGCTTGCGCCGCGCGTGGCGGATATCGTCGCGAAGGCCGGGCCAGTGGTGGCCGTGATGCTCACCATCCTCGGCGCGATCGCCTTCGACCTCGAGGCGAAGGGAGTCGCGCTGGTGGGCGAAGTGCCGCAGGGCTTGCCGCCTTTCGCCATGCCGTCGACCGACCTGGCGCTGATCGGCCAGCTGTGGGTTCCGGCGCTTCTCATCTCGATCATCGGCTTCGTGGAAAGTGTCTCGGTCGCCAGGACGCTGGCCGCCAAGCGCCGCCAGAGGATTTCGCCAGACCAGGAACTGGTCGGGCTGGGCGCGGCCAATATCGCGAGTGCTTTCTCGGGCGGTTATCCGGTCACCGGGGGATTTGCCCGGTCGGCAGTCAATTTCGACGCGGGAGCGGAAACGCCTGCGGCAGGAGCCTTCACCGCGGTGGGCATCGCGCTCGCTTCGCTGTTTCTCACGCCGCTGCTGTATTCGCTGCCGGTGGCGACGCTTGCCGCCACCATCATCGTCGCGGTGCTGAGCCTGGTCGACATGAAGACGCCGGGCCAGTTGTGGCGTTATTCCAAGGCCGACTTTGCCGCCCACGCCGCGACAATCGCGATCACGCTGCTGGCGGGCGTGGAACTCGGCGTTATCGCCGGGGTCGCGGTGGGTCTGCTGCTCTACCTGTGGGCCGCGAGCCGCCCGCACGCCGCGATCGTCGGGCGCGTGCCGGAGACCGAGCATTTCCGCAATATCGCGCGGCACAAGGTCTTCACCGCGCCGCACGTGCTCTCGCTCCGCATCGACGAAAGCCTGACCTATCTCAACGCCCACTGGCTCGAGGAATTCGTTATGGAGCAGGTCGCCGAGCACCCCGAATTGCGGCACGTCATCCTGATGTGCAGCGCGGTTAACGCAATCGACGCTTCCGGTCTCGAAAGCCTCGAAGCGATCAACCACCGGCTGTCCGATGGCGGAATCAAGCTTCACCTTTCCGAGGTGAAGGGCCCGGTGATGGACCGGCTGGAACGCACCCATTTCGTCGAGGAACTGGGCGGGCAGGTGTGGCTTTCGCAAGCACGCGCCTTCGCGCACGCGCTGGCCGACGATGGCCGGGATCGCAGCGAGCCGGGCGACATGGCACGCGGATTGATCTGATCCTGGCGAGCGCAACCGCGGTTGCGTGCAACGCAATGGCCGCAGCCATGCCCATGCGCTAGGGTCCGCGCACCATGTTCGATCAGCTAGACGCCCTGGTACTGGCCCGCATCCAGTTCGCCTTCACGGTGAGCTTCCACTTCATCTTCCCGGCGTTCTCGATCGGGCTGGCGAGTTTTCTCGCGGTTCTCGAAGGGTTGTGGCTGAAGACCGGCAAGCAACTCTATCTCGACCTGTTCAAGTACTGGCTCAAGATCTTCGCGATCGCCTTCGCCATGGGCGTCGTCAGCGGAATCGTCATGTCCTACCAGTTCGGGACGAACTGGTCGGTGTTCTCCGACAAGGCGGGGCCGGTCATCGGCCCGCTCATGGCTTACGAGGTGCTCACGGCGTTCTTCCTCGAGGCCGGCTTCCTCGGAGTGATGCTGTTCGGGATGGAGAAAGTCGGCAAGAAGCTGCATTTTCTCGCCACGCTGATGGTCGCTTTCGGGACTTTCGTCTCCGCCTTCTGGATCCTTTCCGTCAACAGCTGGATGCAGACGCCGACCGGGTTCGAAATGGGCGCGAACGGCCAGTTCCTGCCCGGCGGCAGCTGGTGGGACATCGTGTTCAATCCCAGCTTTCCCTACCGGCTCGTGCACACCGTGCTCGCCGCCTATCTCACCACCGCTTTCGTTGTCGGCGGGGTGGGGGCGTGGCACCTGCTCCGCGACCGCGCGAACGAACACGCCCGCACGATGTTCTCGATGGCGATGTGGATGGCCGCGCTGGTCGTGCCGGTGCAGATTTTCGCAGGCGACATGCACGGCCTCAACACGCTCGAGCACCAGCCGCAGAAGGTGATGGCGATGGAGGGGCATTTCCAGTCGCACCCGGATGGCGCGCCGCTGATCCTGTTCGGCATACCCGACAGCGAGAGCAGGACGGTGCGCTACGCGATCGAGATTCCCAAGGCATCGAGCCTGATCCTGAAGCACGATCCGAACGCGCCTCTCGCCGGGCTCGACACGATTCCCGAGGACGAGCAGCCGCCTGTCGGTATCGTGTTCTGGAGCTTCCGCGTGATGGTCGGGCTGGGCTTCGCCATGCTCGGCGTGGGTCTGTGGAGCCTCGTCGCGCGCTGGCGCAAGCGCCTCTACGACTGGACCTGGCTGCACCGCGCCGCGCTGGTCATGGGGCCGAGCGGTTTCGTGGCGGTCATCGCCGGCTGGATCACGACCGAGGTCGGACGCCAGCCCTATGTCATCTACGGCCTGCTGAGGACCGACGATGCCGCCAGTCCGCTCGCCGCGCCTGCCGTCGCAACATCGCTGCTGGCCTTCGTCGTGGTCTATTTCGCGGTGTTCGGGGCAGGGGTGTGGTACATCCTCCACCTGATGCGCGGCGTGCCACACACCGGCGAAAAGGGCGTCAAGCGCGGCGACACAGGGCCGATCCGTACCGCCGGCATCACGCCCGGGCCGACGCAGAACCCGGGCGATCCGGACGAGCTGCCCCGTAACCGGGAGGAGGCAGAATGATGGACCTCACGGTAATCTGGGCCTTCATCATCGCGTTTGCCGTCTTCGCCTACGTAGTCATGGACGGCTTCGACCTCGGCATCGGCATTCTCTTCCCGACATTTGAGGTCGGGCCGGAGCGGGACCGGGCGATGAACTCGATCGCGCCGGTGTGGGATGGCAACGAGACCTGGCTGGTGCTGGGCGGGGGCGGGCTCTTCGCCGCGTTTCCGCTCGCATATGCAGTGATCCTGCCAGCGACTTATCCGCTGGTGATCGCGATGCTGCTCGGCCTCGTCTTCCGCGGCGTGGCGTTCGAGTATCGCTGGCGCGATCCCGGGCACCGCCGATACTGGGATTTCGCATTCACTGCCGGCAGCCTCGTCGCCGCCATGGCGCAAGGAATGATCCTGGGTGCGCTGCTGCAGGGGATCGAGGTGCAGGGGCGTGATTATGCCGGCGACTGGTTCGACTGGCTCACGCCCTATACCTTCCTCACCGGCATCGGCACGGTGGCGGGCTACGTGCTGCTGGGCGCGACATGGCTCGTCTGGAAGCTCGACGGCGAGAGCCAGCATCATGCGCGCGCGCTGGCCAAGCGGGCCGCCTGGACCACGCTTGCGCTGATGGGCGCGGTGTCGCTCTACAACGTGTTCCTCAATGCCGAATACGCGTCGCGCTGGCTGACCGCGCCGGAAATCTGGTTCGCCGCGCCGGTTCCGATCCTGACAGCGGTGGTCGCGGTTGCCCTGCTGCGCGCGCTGTCGGTGGAGCGGCACAGCAAGCCCTTCTGGCTTTCGATCGCCCTGTTCTTTTTCGGGATGGCCGGTCTCGGCGTGACGATGTGGCCCTATGTCGTGCCGCCGGGCATCACGATCTGGGATGCGGCCGCACCGGAGAGCAGCCAGATGTTCATGCTGGTCGGCGTGGCGATCACCATGCCGCTGATCATCGCCTATACCGCCTGGGCCTATTGGGTGTTCCGCGGCAAGGTCGGCGACGAGGGGTATCACTGATGCGCGATGCGTCCCCGTCGCCGCTGTGGCAGCGGCTCTTGTGGATGGCCGGTATCTGGGCGGTAAGCGTCGCTGCGCTGGGCACGGTGGCCTACGCGCTGCGCTGGTGGCTCGCGCCCTGAACTTCGTGCGATCCGGGCGAGTTGCGTCGGATCGGAAATACGCGCGCATAGGTCAGGCAGCGCCACAACCATTCGAGCGGGCCGAAGCGGTAGTGCGCGAGCCAAGGCTTCGACCAGGCGAGCATTATCGCACAGGTCGCCAGCGCCACGCCGTAGAGGGCCGGCCTGGTCAGTTCGCCGAACAGTCCGAGAGCCCAGCCGTGGAAGACGAACAGCATCAGGATCGAGGTGCCGAGGTAATTCGAAAACGCCATCCGGCCCGCCGCCGCAGTCCGGGTGCCGAGCCAGCCGTTGGCGTGCGGTCCCCATAATGCCAGCAGTGCTGAGAGCCCCAAGACCATCGGCAGGCTGGCGACCCTCGACGTGCCATCGTACGACCAGAGCACGGCCAGGTAGTCGAGACCCTCGCCGAGCGTCCACAGTGCGATCGCCAGCGTCGCTGCGAGCCCCACGAGCAGACCGACCCAGCCCCAACGCGCCTGGCGGCGCCGATCCAGCCGTCCGTCGAACAGCCCGAGCCGGTACAGCGCCATGCCGATGAGGATCAACGGGATGATCTCCAGCCCGTTCTGGAACCACGACAGCAGCGGCTGCGACCAGTGCTCGGCGATGTTATGCGCCACCCAGCCGCCGTAATCGCCAGCCTGGATCAGTGCGGTTTCGAGCTGACTGTCGGCGAGGCCGGCCTCGCGCATTTCGGCGGCCATGTCCGACATGCCACCCGGCGCCTCCGCCATGCCTCCTGACGATATCGCATACATCCTGCCCCAGACCACGACATCCTTCACCGCGCCGAGCAGGTAGATCACGATACCGACCCATAGTTGCGTCTTCGGTCGCCAGTTCACGAACAGCAGGGCGATGAGGCCGCAGGTTGCATACACGGTCAGGATGTCGGTCTTCGAAATGAAAAGGAAATGCGCGTAGCCGAAGGCGAACAGCCACACGAGGCGCCGGGCCTGGAGCCAGCGGCCACTGTTCCGCGTCCGGGCACGGTCGAGAAACAGGATCATGCCTGCCCCGAACAGCAGCGCGAACAGGCCGCGCATCTTGCCGTCGATCAGGGTCAGTTGGGCGACCCACAGCCAGTTCGATACCGTCCCGTGGTCAGTCAGGAATCCGCCGGGCCAGATATAGGCGGACAGCGGCTGGCCGAAGGCAACGATGTTGGCGACCAGGATGCCCATCACCGCGATTCCGCGAATGAAATCGAGGCTCGGCAGCCGCTGGTTGTCGGACGCCGAGATGGGCTCGGCAAGGGTTTCGACTTGGTTTTCGATCATCGTGCCGTCACTCCTTGCTGCCCTTGGGGGATTGCCGCACGCGTCGCCGCGCGCGACCAGATCGAAACCGCCTATGCCACCGCGCGGTGGGGGCCTTCGTGCCACCGGCGCAGCATGACGGTCGCCAGTACCTCGATGCCGAGGGCGAATGTCGGCAGGATGATGCAGGTGAAGTCCGCAACGACGATGCCGGCAAGCAGCGTGAGCGTAATGGTCGCCGCCGCGCCTGCGCGCTGGATGGCCGCAGCCTTGTCCCACTCGGCCTCGACCGCGAACCATGCCACCAGGACCAGGCCTGCCACCCGCAGCAGCAGCAAGATCGCCAGCCACGGAATTGCGAAGGCATTGCCCGCGTTGAGGGTCGTCGTCTGCCCGGTCGGCATCCTGGCAAAGCTTGCGATGCCATCGGCGTAGGGCGGCTCTACCCAGGGGTAGCCGAACCACAGGCCCGTCAGCAAGATAGCCGCGGCTGGCAGGAGCAACCCGAGCGAGAAAGTGTAGCGCGAAAGCGCGAGCCTGCCTTCCTCGGATGTCGGCAATTCACGCCACGCAGCCACCAGGCAGCCGAATGCGAACGACAGTCCTTCGCCAGCCTGCGACGCCATGACGAATTCGGCGCGCATCGCCTTTGCCCATTCGCTGCGATGGGTGCCAAGGCCCGCCATGGCGAGCTTCATGACTGCACCGGCGATCGAGCCGTTCATGCCCGTGCGCCCGAAAGCCCGAACGAACCCGGATCCGCCCTGACTTCGCGCGCGAGGGCGAGGCCGGTTGCCGTCAGGCGGTAGGCATGGCGCGGAGGCCGCCCCGGCGCAGTGGGCTCGCACCATTGCGAGGAGACGAGACCCTGGTCGCTCATCCGCATCAGGATCGGATAGAGAGAGCCCGACTTCAGCCCGGTCTGCTGCATCAAATCGTATCCGTGAATGGTTTTCGGGGCCTGATCGTACAGTGCTGCGAGGACTGCGAGCATCTGCGGGGAGGGGCGTCGGGTACGAACCATTCGATTCTCTTACATATGTAGAGTTATCGGCGCAATCCTGTTTTTGCGAGCAAATTCGGGCAGAGCGTCGGAACCCGAGACGCTCACCATCGTCATGTCAAATGATAACCCGACAACCCCGAATCCGAAGGCCCCATGACCAGAGTTTTCATCGTAGAAGACGAGTTCCTGATCGCCATGGAGATGGAGTCGGTCGTGCGCGATCTCGGTCATGAGTGCGTCGGTACCGCCGACGACCTCGAAACCGCGCTTTCGCGTGCGTCGGCGGAAATCGATGTCGCCCTGGTCGACGTCAATCTCGCCGATGGTGCGACCGGACCGGTCGTCGGTGCGCGCCTGGCCCAGGAATTCGGTGCCGAAGTGATTTTCGTAACGGCAAACCCTGCTCAACTGGGAGATGGCGTCGACGGAGCCTTGGGAGCGGTCGAGAAACCGGTCAGTCTCACCATTCTCAAGGACGTACTGAATTACCTGATGGCTGTTCGCAGAGGGGAAAATCCCAGTCCACCGGAGCAGCTTCGCCTTTTCGACCAATCCTAGCCCGTTGCGGCGATACGGCTTCGCTTGACCTGCATGTCGAGCGTCATGCCGTCGTCGGTCCACTTTCGTTGGAAGGTGCCGCCGAGTTGCTGCCTGATGGCAATGTCGATCAAGCGGGTACCGAAGCCGGGTTCCGGTTCTTCATCCGGCCTGCCCGCGCTGCCAGTCTCCGCCCATCGCATCGCGACCTCGTTCTCGTTCTGCTCGATATCTATCCGGACGTGGCCATGGTCGTGCTTGAGCGCGCCGTACTTCATGGAGTTCGTGGCCAGCTCGTGAAATACCAGGGCTACCGGCGTCGCGGCCTTGCTGTCGACTTCGATCTGTGGCCCGCTGATTTCGATCCGACCTTCCGAGAATGCAGGATAGGTCTCGAAGATCGTCTCCAGCAATGCAGCCAGCGTGACTTCACCGACCGATGGTCGCGATTTCTCGGTGTGCGGGCGGACGAATTCATGCGCCCTTCCGAGCGCGGCAATGCGCTCCTTCAGCTTGCTGGCCGGTTCCGCGAAAGCTTCGCTCGTTCGGGCAGTGAGGCTGATCAACCCGGAAATGATAGCGAAGATATTCTTGATACGATGGCTTAGCTCCTGGCTCAGCACTTCGTTTTGAAGCGAGATGCGCTTCTGATCCTCGATGTCGGTGCACGTGCCGATCCACCTCTGGATCACTCCGGCTTCATCGACGATGGGAAGTGCCCTGCCGATCATCCAGCGGTACTCGCCATCGTGGCGGCGCAAGCGGTACTCGACCTCGTAAGGTTCGCCAGAGGCGAGACTGTGAGACCAGTGCTTCCAGGCTACTGGCTGGTCGTCCTCGTGAAAAACGCCGGCCCAGCCCTCTCCATCGGTCGAGCCTTCCGGTACGCCGGTAAATTCGTACCAACGCGCGTTGAAGTAGTCATGCGAGCCGTCCGGCAATGTGGACCAGACGATTTGCGGCATCGTATCCGCCAGCGCATGAAATGCGGCTCCCGCCGATTGGAGGGCGCGTTCCTCCCCCAGCGGAAGGGTGTCCCGCTCTTCGGCAGTGCCGACCCTGCCAAGCTGAAAGCGCCTAATTGCTGCCGGACTCATCTGAGATCTCACGCCTTTACGCTATCGGAGAACATTCGCTCGATTTCAGCAAAGGCCGACTGCCAGTTCCGTTCGACTGCTCGTTTGCTCCGCGCGTGATGTCCCACAGCGCGCACTTACAGGCAATAAACAAAGGGTAGTGTGCAGAACTGGCGTCCGATCAAGGGTTCATCAATGAAGAAGACGCTGTCGGCCTGACACATCGCTCGGATGGAGCGGTCATCGTGTCGCCGCTTGGGTGCCGCGCTTGCTACGCGCAGTCGCCGAGACAAGCGAAGTCACGATGTAGGGTAAGGGATTGAAACCACTGGTCGGGACGACTGGATTCGAACCAGCGACCCCTACACCCCCAGTATAGTGCGCTACCAGACTGCGCCACGTCCCGAGACCAGTGGATGCGCGGGCCTATAGGGGCGCGTTCAGCGCAAGGCAAGCGCGCCGCGTCCATCCCGTACCAAGCTGCGTTGCCCTGCGCCCGCATCGGTGCTAGGCGCGCGCACCATTGCCGATGGCGAGTGCCACGGGTGGCTTGAAAAGCCCGCCCGCCGACACATTTCCCGGCTCACCGGTTCACGTATTACAGGCCAGACCTCATGCTCGATTTCCTCGCCGCCGCGGCCAGTGCCGATGCACCGCCCGCATGGATCCAGTGGCTGCCGATCGTCGGCATGGTGCTGATCTTCTGGTTCCTCATCATCCGTCCGCAGATGCGCCGGCAGAAGGAACATGCGGCCAAGGTCGCCGGCCTGAAGAAGGGCGACCAGGTCGTCACCGCCGGCGGACTGGTCGGCAAGGTCGCCAAGGTCGACGATCACTATGCCGAGATCGACTTGGCACAGGGCGTGCGCGTGAAGGCGGTCAAGTCGACGATCGGCGACATCATTCCCCCGGGCGGCACCCCGGCGGCCAACGACTGAGCCCAGCGCGACCGACATGCTAGATTTTCCGACCTGGAAGAAAGCCTGGCTGTGGATCATCACGCTGGTGCTGATCTCCGCCGCCATTCCCTCGCTCTCCTCGATCGCCGGCGTGCGCTGGCCCGCATCGCTGCCCGATCCCGAGGTCAACCTCGGCCTTGACCTTGCCGGCGGCAGCCACATCCTGCTCGAGGCCGACGCCTCGCAGGTGGGCGCGCAGCGGCTGGAAAACATGGAAGAGACCGTTCGCTCGGTGACGCGCAACGCCGAACCGCGGGTTCGCATCGGCGACGTCTCCACGCGCGGCGGCCGCCTCAGCTTCATGGTCGAGAACGCCAGCGACGTAGACCGTGTCCGCGAACTGCTGCTGCCCTCGATCAACGGCACCGGCCTGGTGCGCGAATGGGACATGAGCGTGGTCGACGAGACCCGCATCGTCCTCGTCCCCACCGAAAGCGGCATCGAGAACGCCGTCACCCAGGCGATGGACAGCGCGACCGAGGTCGTTCGCAAGCGTATCGACGCGCTCGGCACGCGCGAGCCGACGATCATCCGCCAGGGCGATACCCGCATCGTGGTGCAGGTTCCCGGTCTCCAGGACCCCGACCAGCTCAAGGCCCTGCTCGGCCAGACCGCCAAGCTCGAATTCAAGCTCGTCGACCAGAACGCGCTGCCGTCCGACGTAGCGCAGGGCATTGCCCCTCCGGGCAGCCAGATCTTTCCCTATGTCGAGGGATCGCCGTTCGAAGGCACGTCGATCGCGGTAAAGCGTCTCGGCGGGATCAAGGGCGACCAGCTCGTCAACGCCCAGCAGAGCGTCGACCAGCGCAACAACGAGCCCGTGGTCAACATCCAGTTCGACCAGCAGGGCGGGGCGAAATTCGCCAAGCTGACCAGCGAGAACGTCAACAAGCCGTTCGCGATCATCCTCGACAACAAGGTGCTTTCGGCACCCAACATCAACGAGCCGATCCTGGGCGGCAGCGCCCAGATCATGGGCAGCTTCACGACCGAAAGCGCCAACGCGCTGGCGATTTCGCTGCGTTCGGGTGCTCTGCCGGTCGACCTGACCGTGGTCGAGGAACGGACCGTCGGCCCCGACCTTGGCGCGGATTCGATTCAGAAGGGCCTCGTCGCCATGGCGATCGGCTCGGTGCTGGTCATCCTGCTGATGATCGCCGTCTATGGCCGCTTCGGCGTGTATGCGACCTTCGCGCTGGTCCTCAACGTGCTGATGCTTCTTGGCATCATGGCGGTGATGAACACCACGCTGACGCTTCCGGGCATCGCCGGTATCGTGCTCACGATCGGTGCAGCAGTCGACGCCAACGTGCTCATCAACGAGCGTATTCGCGAGGAGCGCAGGCGCGGCAGGCGCGTGGTCGCAGCCGTGGAGAACGGATACCGCGAGGCAAGCCGCGCGATTTACGATGCCAACGTCACCAACTTTATTGCCGGCGTGCTGCTGTTCATCTTCGGCTCGGGCCCGATCCGCGGCTTCGCCGTCGTGCTGATCATCGGCCTGTTCACCTCCGTCTTCACCGCCGTCGTGCTCACCCGCATGTGGGTCGCCGGCTGGCTGCGCAGGGCGCGGCCGACAGAAATCAACGTGTAAGGGGGCAAGGTCATGCGTCTGCTCAAGCTCGTTCCCGAGAACACCAACATCCGGTTCCTGCGCTGGCGGGTGCCCTTCTATGTCGTCAGCCTGCTGCTGATGGCCGCCAGCTGGGGCCTCGTGTTCACGCAGGGCCTCAATTACGGCGTCGATTTTGCCGGCGGCCAGGAAGTGCGCGTCACCTTCACCGAGCGGGCGGAAGCGCCCATTGCGGACCTGCGCCAGCAGATCGGTGCGCTCGGCTACGGCGACCCGGTCATCCAGCGTTTCGGCGATGCCAACCAGGTTTCCATCCGCGTACCGCTGCCCGAAGAGGTCGAGAACACCCCCGGCGCGGCGACCGCGATCGGCGATCGGGTCATCGGCGAGATCGAAGGCAGCTATCCCGGGGTAAGACGGGACGGCAACGACACGGTCTCGGGCAAGGTCGCGGGCGAGTTTCGCGACAAGGCGATGCTCGCACTGCTAGCCGCGATGGCGGCGATCTCGCTCTACATATGGATCCGCTTCGAATGGCAGTTCGGCGTGGGCGCTCTGTTCGCGCTGGTCCACGACGTTTCGCTGACGCTGGGGATGTTCGCGCTGTTCCAGCTCGAATTCAGCCTGCAGATCATCGCCGCGATCCTTGCGATCATCGGCTACTCGCTGAACGACACCATCGTGGTCTACGACCGCATCCGCGAGAACCTGAAGAAGTACCGCAAGATGCAGCTGGCCGAACTGCTCGACCTTTCGGTCAACGAGACGCTGGCGCGTACGGTGATGACGTCGCTGACGCTGCTCGTCGCGCTGATCCCGCTGCTGTTCTTCGGGCCGGAAAGCCTGTTCGGCCTCGTTGCCGCGATCGTGCTAGGTATCTTCATCGGTACCTACAGCTCGATCTACATGGCCGCGCCGATCCTGATCTGGCTCGGCGTCAAGTCGGACAGTTTCGTCCCGAGCGAGAGCAAGGCCGATCAGCAGGACCGGATTGCCCGCGGCGAGGCCTAGAGCTTCCTGACGAGCATTTCGGCGACCGCGATCCAGGCGGGCGCATCGACCACCTGCTGCTTCTGCCCGGAGCCGGGCGGCAGCACTCCTACGAGTGAGCCCTGCCGGTCGATCAGGCGCCCGAAGGCGAACCGCCCGCCGGTGCGCGGCACTAGCACGTCGCGGTTGATCGCACGACCGGCGTCTGCCGGATCGATCTGGCGCAGCCACAGCTGGTCGCCGGGGCGAAATTCGCCGACGCTTTCCTCGATCGTCAGCACGACCAGCATTCCCTCGCTGCCGAGATCGGTGGCGAGGATCGCGTCGCGCGGGGTGTCGAGCGCCTCGGGCCCGGCGGCGTAGAGCTGCGCCACGACCTGCGGGTGGCCTGCGCTTTCCGAGCGAACCAGTACCTCGGCATCGACGCCCAGTGCATCGGCGATCCGGTCCATCCACTTGATCGACAAATTGCGCATGCCGGTTTCGAGCCGGCCGATCGTCTGCGCCGTGGTCGGCGGATCGCAGGCCTCGGCCAGTTCGGCGAGCGTCATGCCCTTCTGTTTGCGGATGTCGCGGATGCGATTGATCATCGTCGGCCCCTCGTATTCGCTCGAACAGCGAACTAACCTATCTGGTTTCTCTTTCCTACACCCGATCGGCTTTGGCAAGCGCCCGCTCCCGCCAGTGACAGGAGCCATGCGCCATGACCGACCGCCCGAACCGCCATCTCGTCGAACGCGAACTGACCAGCGAAGGGCCGCGCAGGGGCGCCGGCGGCGGGGCAAAGAAGCGCACGCGGTCGGTGACGATCAACCTCGCGGAATCGCCGCTCACCTGGTTGCACGCGCGCGGCCATTTGTCCGACCGGCAATTCGACGGGGGCGAGCGGCTGCGCGCCGATTACGAGCGCGCGCAACTGGGGCCGAGCGTGACGATGCGCTGGGACCCGGTGCGAATCAGGGGGCAGGGGGGCGAAGCGGGCCTGACGCCGACCGAACGGCAGATGGCGGCGCGCGAACGTTTCGATGCCGCGCTCGCCGAAGCGGGCAAGGGACTGTCGGACATCTTGTGGCGCGTGGTCTGCGCCGGGGAAGGTCTGCCGGCTGCGGAAAAATCGCTCGAATGGCCGGCGCGCTCGGGCAAGCTGGTTCTCAGGATCGCGCTGGACCGGGTGGCGGATTTCTACCGCATCGGCGGGTGAGGTGATTTGCTGTAATGACCGCGCTCCATGTGCTCCATCCCGACGGGTTAGCCGGTGGGGAATCCTGCCGCGCCCCTACAGGCGTTCGGAAACGAGGCGGCGCAATTCAGGCAGGACCTTGGCCTCGAACCAGGGATTGTCGCGCATGAACAGCGTGCTGCGCCATGCCGGATGCGGCAAGGGCAGGAAGCGCGGCAGAAACTCGGCATGACGCTCGATCCGTTCGCGCATGGTCCACCGTCGGGTCTGGGGCAGGTAGGCGGTCTGCGCGTAGGCTCCGACCAACAGCGTCAACCGGTCCTCGGGCAGTTCGTCCCAGATCGCCTGGTGCCACCTCGGCGCGCATTCGGGGCGCGGAGGTTTGTCGCCACCCGAGGCCTTGCCCGGATAGCAGAAGCCCATCGACACGATCGCGATACGGGCCGGATCATGCAACGTGTCGAAATCGACGCCGAGCCAGTCGGCCAGCCGCTCCCCCGCCTTGTCGTCGAAAGGGATGCCCGAGTGGTGGGTGATGCGGCCCGGAGCCTGGCCGATCACGACGATACGGCTGGTTGCCGAGAACTGGACGATGGGTCTTGGGCCGAGCGGCAGATGTTCGGCGCACACCGTGCAGGCAGCGATCCGCCGGTGAAGGCTCACCCCTCGACCAGCTCTGCGAGCTCCAGCCAGCGTTCTTCGGCCGCGTCCTTCTCGGCGCGGGCGTTCTCCACTCCCTTGGAGATGGTGGCGAATTTCTGCGGATCGGCGGTGTAGAGACCGGGATCGGCCAGGATCGCCTCGCCCTTGACGATGGCAGCTTCCAGTTCCTCGATACGGGTGGGCAGTTGCTCGTAGTCGCGCTGGTCCTTGTAGGAGAGCTTGGAGGATTTGGGCGCCGGAGGCGGGGGTGGCGAGGGCTTGGCCGCGTCGGAACCGGACGCGGCCTTGCGCTGCGTCGGCTCGCGGCGTTTCTTCGCCCAGTCCTCGTATCCGCCCGCGACCACGTCGACATGGCCGGTCCCGTCGAGCCCGAGCGTGATCGTAACTGTCCGGTCCAGGAAGTCGCGATCGTGGCTGACCAGCAACACGGTGCCTTCGTAATCGGCGATGACCTCCTGCAAGAGATCGAGAGTCTCGAGGTCGAGGTCGTTGGTCGGCTCGTCGAGCACGAGCAGGTTCGAAGCCTTCGCGAATTCGCGCGCCAGCAGCAGCCGCGACCGTTCCCCGCCCGACAGGATGCCGACCTTGGTATCGACGATGCCGGGATCGAACAGGAAGTCCTTCAGGTGCGCCTGGACATGCTTGCGATGCCCCTGGACGTCGATCCAGTCGCCGCCCTCGGCCAGCACGTCGCGGACGGTCTTGTCCGGTGCCATCAGGCTGCGTTGCTGGTCGATCATCACGCCTGTCAGCTTGTTCGAGATCGTCACGCTGCCGCTGTCGGGCTCCAGCTCGCCGGTCAGCATCTTCAGGAGCGTGGTCTTGCCCGCGCCGTTTGCGCCGACGATGCCGATCCGGTCGCCGCGCTGGACGCGGAGAGAGAATGGCTTGATGATCGTGCGATCGTCGTAGCTCTTGGAGATGTTCTCCGCGACGATGACCGACTTCGACTTGAAATCTTCTTCGGTCGCCAGCTTCAGCTTGGCCGTCCCGCCGCCCGAGATCATCGCGGCACGCTGTTCGCGCATCTGCCACAGCTTTTCGAGGCGACCCTGGTTGCGTTTGCGCCGGGCGGTCACGCCGCGCTCGAGCCAGTGCGCTTCGAGCTTCAGCTTGGCGTCGAGCTTTTCGGCAGCGCGCGCTTCTTCGGCGTAGACCTGTTCCTCCCACGCCTCGTAGCCACCGAAGCCGACTTCCTTGCGCCGCATGCTGCCCCGGTCGAGCCACAGTGTCGCGCGCGTGAGCCGCTTCAGGAAGGTCCGGTCGTGGCTTATGACGAGGAAGGCGCCGTTGTAGCGGGTCAGCCAGTCCTCCAGCCAGTCGATCGCGGCGAGATCGAGATGGTTGGTCGGCTCGTCCATCAGCAACAGGTCGGGGTCCTGCGCGAGCGCGCGTGCTATGGCCGCGCGGCGTCTCTCGCCACCGCTCGCGCCCTTGCATGGTGTCGCCATTTCGATGCCGAGCTGGCCGGCGATGGCTTCGACCTCGTGCGGCTGGGGCGGATGCTCGCCCGCTCCCTGATTTTCGGCGAGCGCCCAGTCCATCAGGGTCTCGTAGCCGGTGAAGTCGGGATCCTGCTCGAGCAGCACGATCCGCATCCCGGGCTTGACCTTGCGCATCCCGCGATCGGGCTCGATCCGGTCCTTGATGAGGCGGAACAGCGTGGTCTTGCCCGCGCCGTTGCGTCCGATCAGCGCAAGCCTGTCGCGCGGGCCGATGTGGAGGTCGAGCGGATCGCGTGTCTCGTCGCCGGGGGCGCCGCCGAACAGCCACTTGCCGCCCTGCTGCAGGGCGATGCCTTCGAGGCTGAGGATGGGGGGCTGTGCCATGGCCGCGCAAGTAGTGGCAGGAACGCTGCGGAACAAGCCGGTTCACCCGTGCGTAATCGCGCCACGTGCAGCCGCGCTGCAAACAACAGGAGTTACCAGATGATCCGTCCCGCTCTCGTATTGCTCGCAACCAGCGCCATGGCCTTGCCGGCTGCTGCCCAGGCCGCGGAAATCCAGATGCAGGTTGCCAATCCGGTTGTCGAACTGAGCATCCAGGAAATCGTCCGCAGCACACCCGACGTGGCGCAGGTTGGCGCCGGGGTGACCACGCGCGCGCAAACCGCGCAGGAGGCCGTGCGCCAGAATGCGGAACAGATGGACCGACTGATCGAGAAGCTGCGCTCGCTCGGCATAGCTCGCAAGGACATCCAGACGTCGAACTTCAACCTCAACGCGCAGTACCAGTATCGCAACGACGGCCAGCAGCCGACCTTCGTCGGCTACGACGTGACCAACCAGGTCAACGTGAAGCTGCGCGTTCTCAAGCGCGCCGGCGAGGTGCTCGACGCGCTGGTCGGGGCGGGAGCCAACAACATCTACGGTCCGAATTTCATGCTCGAGAACGACATGGAAGCGAAGGCCGTGGCCAGGAAGAACGCCTTCCAGCGCGGCAAGCTGCAGGCCGAGGAATTCGCGCGCATGGCGGGCTACCGCGGCGTGCGGCTGCTGGAGGTTTCCGAGACTTTCCAGAGCTACGGGCCGATGCCTGTGTCGGGCGACGCGATCGCGGTCAGTGCCGTGCGGGCCGAGGCCAAGACCCCGATCGAACCCGGCGAAGTCGGTACCGCCGTCACGCTCGGCGTGAAATACGAAATGGTAAACTGAAAGGTCAGGTAGCTGAACGGGAGGCGACCAGGGACATTCAGAACTTGTTCAATGGACTGCGACTAGTCACAAGGTCGTCATGAAGTCCCTCGCCGCCTTTTCTCTCGCTGTCGCTCTCGGCTTGGGCGGTGCGGTCGCGCCTGCGATCGCGCAGCCCTCGAAATCGGACCAGGGCGAAGCGCGCAAGGAAATGCGCGCCGGCAACGTGTTGCCGCTGCGCGAGATCGAGAAGCGCGTCCTGCCGAGCATGGGCGGCGCCGAATATCTCGGTCCGGCCTATGATTCGACGGCCATGGCCTACCGCCTCAAGTTCATCCGCGACGGCCGGGTGATGTACGTCGACGTCGACGCGCGGACCGGCCGCATCCTGCGCCGCAGCCGTTGATCGTCTCCACGGCGGGCTTCCCGCAAGCGGCGAGAAACTTCGTTCAGGTTGACGCGTTCATCTACATGAACGAAATGCCGCGTCCGGATATTCGGGCGCGCGAGGCAGGGGTAAAGCCTAAATGAGAATCCTGATTGTCGAGGACGAGCCCACGCTCGGCCAGCAGCTCAAGTCGACCCTCGAACAGAACGGCTACGCGGTCGACCTGTCCACCGATGGCGAGGACGGACATTATCTCGGCGCGAGCGAAGATTACGATGCCGTGATCCTCGATCTCGGTCTGCCCGAAATCGACGGCCTCACGGTGCTCGGCATGTGGCGCAAGGAAGGCCGCAAGTTCCCGGTGCTTGTGCTGACCGCGCGCGACAGCTGGTCGGACAAGGTCGCGGGCCTCGATGCGGGCGCGGACGATTATCTCGCCAAGCCTTTCCAGACCGAGGAATTGATCGCGCGACTGCGGGCGCTGATCCGCCGCGCTTCGGGCAATACCTCCTCCGAACTGACTGCCGGGGATGTCCGGCTGGACACGCGCTCCGGCCGCGTCACGCTCAAGGGCGAGCCGGTCAAGCTGACCGCGCAGGAGTACAAGCTCCTGAGCTACCTGATGCACCACAAGGGCAAAGTCGTCAGCCGGACGGAACTCATCGAACATATCTACGACCAGGATTTCGATCGTGATTCGAACACGATCGAAGTCTTCGTCACCCGCATCCGCAAGAAACTCGGCGCTGAAGTGATAACGACGATCCGTGGCCTCGGTTACAGCCTCGACGACCCCGACGAAGCGCCCCGGGCGTAACGACGCGAAGGACGCGCTTGCCGCTTCCGTGGATGCATCCGCGGGCGGCGGGGTGTCGCCGCAGAAGACGGACGGCGAACCTGCGACGCTAGGCTCGCCGCTGTCGCGCCGTGGCAGCCTTGCCAACCGGATGATGCTCATAGCGGCGGGGTGGATCGGCATCCTGCTCCTGGCCGGCGGTTTCGCTCTCGACCGGACCCTGACCCGCATGGTCGAGAACAATTTCGACGACCAGCTCGAATATCTGCTCAACGCGATGCTCGTGGTGGCCGAGATCGGTCCGGACGGCGAAGTCTATTTCAACCGGCCGATCGGCGAGCCGCGCTTTCTCGAGCCCAACAGCGGCCTCTATTACCAGATCAGCGCCGACGGGCGCGAAGGCTACTCCTCCTACTCGCTCGAACCGGCTCTCTCCCGGTCCTTGTGGGACAGTCCGCTCGAACTGCGCGGCGACCACTTCGACAACGAACCGCATTTCTACGATAGCGGCCAGATCGACAACGAGCCGCTGCGGATCGTCGAGCGCAGCGTCATCCTGCCCGACAGCGATGCGCGATGGACCTTTGCCGTTGCCTCCGCGCGTGGCGAACTGGACGCGCAGCTCGCTCGAATACGCTCGATCCTCGTCTGGAGCTTCGCGATCCTGGCGCTCGGCCTGATGATGATGGCGATGCTGCAGACCTGGTACGGCCTGTCGCCGTTGCGACGCGTACGCGCGGCAATCCAGCACATGCGCAGCAAGGGGACCAACCGTATCACCGATCCGCTGCCGCTCGAAGTGCAACCGCTGGTCGAGGAATTGAACGGCATTCTGGCGCATTCGCAGCGCCAGGCCGAAGAGGCGCGCACCCATGCCGGCAATCTCGCGCACGCGCTCAAGACCCCGCTGACGGTGCTGACCAACGCGGCTACCGCCAACTCCCCCGATCTCGGCGCGGCGGTCATCCGCGAGACCCGGACCATGCAGCGTCACGTCGATCATCATCTCGCCCGCGCTCGCGCGGTCGGCAGGCGAGCCGTGGGCCTTGCATCGACGCCGGTGTGCGAAAGCGCCGAGGCGGTTCGCCGGGCGGTCGAGCGGCTCTATCCCGAAGGCCGCTTTGACATTGCCGGCAATCGTCAGGCGCGCGTCGGGATCGAGCGACAGGACCTCGACGAGATTCTCGGCAACCTGATCGAGAACGCGGCGAAATACGGGGGCGGCAGCGTATTCGTGACGGTCGATGCGGAGCCGGCTTCAGAGGATTGCGTAATCTGGGTCGAGGACGACGGGGCCGGCATTCCGCCCGACGAGCGCACAAGGATATTCGATCGCGGCGCCCGGCTCGATACGGGCAAGCCGGGCACGGGCCTCGGCCTGGCGATCGTGCGCGATGTCGCGGAAATATACGGCGGGTCGGTCGTGCTCGACGAGAGCGAGGACCTGGGCGGCCTGATGGTCATCCTGACGTTGCCGCGCGGACCCGCCCCGGACGACGCGGACACCGGCGACGACTAGCCGCCGCGCGCGCGTTCGTGGTGGCGGATGACTTCCTCGATGATGAAACGAAGGAACTTTTCGCTGAACTCGGGATCGAGATCGGCCTCCTCCGCAAGCTTGCGCAGCCGTTCGATCTGGTTCTTCTCGCGGTTGGGATCGGCGGGCGGCAATTCCACCTTCGCCTTGTACTCTCCGACCGCCTGGGTGATCCGGAACCGTTCGGCAAGCATGTGCACCAGCGCCGCATCGATGTTGTCGATGCTCTTGCGATAGCCGGCGAGCACCGCGTCGGGCGCGGTTCGATTTTCGGGAGCGTGGGTCATGTCGCACGCTAGCTAGCAGTAATTGACGGCTTGCCAAGCGCTTCGCATGTCCCCATGGCCGTCGCCACGATGAGTGCGGATATCGTCCCCCTGCCGCAACGAAGCGACCGGCCACCGTCGCTCGACCCGATGCTGGCGCTGACGGCGCATGGCATGAACTCGGTCAACGCCGTGATTCTCGACCGGATGCAGAGCGAAATTCCGCTCATTCCGGCACTGGCCGGCCACCTGATTTCCGGGGGCGGCAAACGCTTGCGCCCGATGCTGACGCTCGCCGGTGCGGAACTGGTCGGCTACAATGGTGCGCGCCACCACAAGCTCGCGGCGGCAGTCGAGTTCATCCACACGGCCACGCTGCTGCACGACGATGTCGTCGACGGTAGCGAGTTGCGGCGCGGCAAGACGGCGGCCAATATCGTGTTCGGCAATCCGGCGACGATCCTGGTCGGCGATTTCCTGTTCAGCCGCGCTTTCGAGCTGATGACCGAGGACGGCAGCCTCAAGGTGCTCAAGATCCTGTCGAATGCCAGCGCTGTCATCGCGGAGGGAGAGGTCTCGCAGCTGACCGCCCAGCGGCAGATCGAGACGAGCGAGGAACGCTATCTCCAGATCATCGGCTCGAAGACCGCAGCGCTGTTCGCGGCCGCCAGCCGGATCGCCGCAGTGGTCGCCGAATGCGACGAGCGTCAGGAACAGGCGCTCGACGATTACGGTCGCAACCTCGGGGTTGCCTTTCAGCTGGTCGACGACGCGATCGACTACGATTCCGATGCGGCGGCAATGGGCAAGGACCGCGGCGACGATTTCCGCGAAGGCAAGATGACCTTGCCGGTGATCCTCGCCTATGCGCGCGGCGGCGAGGACGAGCGCGCGTTCTGGCGCCAGGCAGTACGCGGCGACCGGACGAGCGATGCCGACCTCGAACACGCGATCTCGCTGATCGCGCGTCACGATGCACTGGTCGACACGCGCGAGCGGGCGCGCCACTTCGCCCAGCGCGCAGTCGATGCGATCTCGATCTTCCCCGACAGCAAGGCCCGCCAGGCGATGGCGGAAGCCGCCCATTTCGCGGTCGCGCGCGGTTACTGACACCACTCGTTTCCGGAGAACACAATGCAACGTCGCCGTCTCGGCAAATCCGCCATCGTCGTTTCCGATATCTGCATGGGCACGATGACCTTCGGCAGCCAGACCGACGAGGCCGAAGCGATCCGCATCCTCGACGAATGTTTCGAGAAGGGAATCGATTTCTACGACACGGCGGAAGGCTATCCCGTACCGCCGGATGCCAAGTGGGTCGGCCGGACCGAGGACATCGTCGGGCGATGGCTGAAGACCAAGCCGCGCGATGCGATCATCCTCGCGACCAAGGTTTCCGGGCCGAGCCACGTCTGGTTCCGCAGCCCCAAACGCTCCGGCATGACCGCGCTCGACCGGCGCAACATCGTCACGGCCGTCGAGGAAAGTCTCACGCGCCTGCAGACCGACTACATCGACCTCTACCAGACGCACTGGCCCGATCACGAGCTGCCTTACGACGAGACCATGCTCGCGCTCGACGATCTGGTGACGCAGGGCAAGGTGCGGATCACCGGCTGCTCCAACGAGACGAGCTGGGGGCTGATGAAGTCGATCGCGACCGCCGAAAAGCTGGGAACGGCGCGCTACCAGACGATCCAGAACAATTTCAGCCTCAACAACCGGCGGTTCGAGGACGAACTGGCCCAGGTTTGCCGGATGGAAGGCGTCAGCCTCATACCCTATTCGCCGATCGCGGGCGGTGTCCTGTCGGGCAAGTACAACGATGGCGGCCGCCCGGAAGGCGCGCGTTTCACACGCTATCTCGGCATGGAAGGGCGACAGGCGGCGATGGGGCGGCGGTTCGTCAACGACCGTTCGCTCGAAAGCACCAAGCGCTTCGCAGAAATCGCGCAGGAAGCGGGTCTCGATCCGGTGACAATGGCGGTCGCCTGGTCGAAGCAGCACGATTTCGTCGCCTCGACCATCGTCGGCGTATCGAGCTTCGACCAGCTCGACCCGATTTTCGCCGCGGCCGATCTCGAACTCGATGCCGACACCATGAAGGCGATCGACAAGGTTTCCAGGGAAATCCGCTACCCGATGGGCTAGGCCCGCGCCCATGAGCGCGCCCGATCTGCCGATCCATGCCGTCCTGCCGGAACTGCTGGCTGCCTTGCGCGCGCGCAACGCAGCTGTGCTCGTCGCGCCGCCGGGCGCGGGCAAGACCACCGCGGTCGCGCCCGCGCTAATCGACGAGGAATGGTTCAGCGGGCAGGTGATCGTCACCAGTCCGCGGCGGGTGGCGGCCCGCGCGGCAGCCGAGCGGATGGCGCAGATGCTTGGCGAGAAGCCCGGCGAAACGGTCGGCTACATGACCCGCCTCGACAGCAAGGTTTCGGCCCGGACCCGCATCCTCGTCGTTACCGAGGCGATCCTGGTCAACCGGCTGGTCGACGATCCGGAATTGCCGGGAGTATCGGCGCTGCTGTTCGACGAAGCTCACGAGCGGCACCTCGACAGCGACCTCGGCCTCGCGCTGGCGCTGGAGACGCAGGACGTGCTGCGAGAGGACCTGCGCGTGCTGGTGATGAGTGCAACGATCGACGGCGCACGCTTCGGGCGGCTTCTCGGCGACGATGCGCCGGTAATCGAGAGCGAGGGCAAGGCCTATCCCCTGCGGATCGAGTGGCTCGGTGCCTCGCCCGACAAGCGGATCGAGGATGCCATGACCGCCGCCATCCTTACCGCATGGCGGCAGGAGGAGGGCGACGTGCTCGCCTTCCTGCCCGGCGTTGGCGAGATCGGACGCACGCGTGAACGGCTGGGCGAACGCCTGCCGGATGTCCCGATCCTGCCGCTGCACGGCCAGGTTGAGCCTGCCGACCAGCGCGCCGCGATCCAGCGCGATCCTGACGGGCGACGCCGGATCGTCCTCGCCACGGCGATTGCCGAGACCTCGCTGACGCTCGACGGCGTGTCTGTGGTGGTCGACAGCGGATTGTCGCGCCATGCCGAGTTCGATCGGGCGGCTGGGACCAGCCATCTCGTCACCGTCCGCGCGAGCCAAGCCGCGGCAGACCAGCGCGCGGGGCGTGCCGCGCGGCAGGGACCGGGCGTTGCCTATCGCCTGTGGGAACGGGGCGGCCACGCGGGGAGGCCGGCCTATGCGCCGCCGGAAATCGCGATCGCCGACCTGGTTCCACTGCTGCTTGACCTGGCCAAGTGGGGCAGCACCGACCCGGCCTCGCTGCGCTGGCTCGATGCGCCGCCCGATGCTTCGCTGCAATCGGCGCGCAACCGGCTCGAAAAGCTGGGCGCGCTCGACGCGGAGGGCAAGCTCACCGCGTTCGGGAAGAAGGTCGCGAGCCTTCCACTCGACCCGGCAGGGGCGGCCGCGATACTCTACGGGGCGCAGGCCGGCATGGCGGAGCAGGTCGCCCGGCTGGTCCTGCTGCTGCAGGAGCGCGGGCTGGGCGGGCGCGGCGAGGACCTGCTGGCGCGGCTGCAGCGCTCGAATGGCGAGCGTGGCGCAAGGGCCGAGGCAAGCCGCAAGCTCGCGGCGCGGTGGGCGAAGGCAGCGGAGCAATCAATCGAGAGGCGGGGGGATTTCGACAGCCCCGCGGTCGCGCTAGCGCTTGCGATGCCGGACAATATCGCGCGCCGTCGCGGGTCGTCGGGCGAGCACTGGATCTCGGCGGGAGGGCGCGGCTTCGTGCTCGATCCTGCAAGTTCGCTCGCCCGTGCCGAGTGGCTTGTGATCGGCGATGCGCAGGGCCAGGCGAAAGGTGCGCGGATAACCGCCGCAGCCGAGCTACTACCGACCGATATCGATCGCCATCTCGAGCGGCTGATAGAAAAGCGCTCCGTCCTGAACTGGAACGAGGCGGAGCGGCGGGTGGAGGCGCGCCAGGAGCGGGCGCTCGGCGCAATCACCCTTGCGAGCGGGCCCGACCAGTCGCCGGACGCAAAGGCCGTGACCGAAATGCTGATGGACAAGGCGCTCGAAAATCTCGCCGCGATCCTGCCGGAAGAACTGATTGCCCGCGCGCGCTTCGCGGGCATCGGGGCGCTCGCACCAGATGCGCTGGCCGAGAACGCCGAGATGTGGCTGCAACCGCTTCTGAAGGGACGCCGCGATCTCGCGGTCGGCCGGGGAAGGGCAGTCGATGCGGTGCTCGGCATGATCGACTGGGACGATCGTCAGAAACTGGACCGGCTGGCGCCACGCGAGTTCGTCTCCCCGGCGGGAACCCATCACGCGATCGACTACACCGGCGACGATGCACCAAGCGCCGAGGTGCGCGTGCAGGCGCTGTTCGGGCTGGAGCGGCATCCGTTAGTCGGCGACACGCCGCTGCTCCTCAAGCTGACAAGCCCGGCGGGGCGCCCAATCCAGTCGACCCGCGACCTGCCCGGGTTCTGGAGGGGCAGCTGGGCCGATGTCAGGAAGGATATGAAGGGGCGCTATCCCAAGCACCGCTGGCCCGAGGAACCATGGACGGAAAAACCGAGTTCGAAGACCCGGAACGCCTTCCAGAAAGGCGGCGGTTGATCTAGGGACAGCGGCACTATGGCGGCACGAATCTTCCAGAGACCACAAAGCGCGATGCAGTCCGGCAAGGCGCGGACCGACGAATGGGTGCTCGAATTCGAGCAATCCGAGGCGCGGCGCGCCGATCCACTGATGGGCTGGACCGGCAGCGGGGACACGCAGTCGCAGATCCAGCTGACTTTTCCGAGCAAGGACGATGCGAAGGCCTATGCCGAACGCTACGGTATCGTTGCCCGGGTTCACGCCACACCGCCGCACGATCTCAAGCTACAGGCTTACGCCGACAATTTCCGCTGAGCGCCGGCGGGTGAGGGCGCTGTTTCTCCCGCTGCTGCTCGCGACCGCGGCTTGTACTGCCGTTCCGCAGGACGAGGTCGCGACATCGCTCGCCGAACAGGACCTTGCCTCGCGCATGGCCGAGATCGAAGCCGCTTCCGGCGGCAGGCTCGGCGTTGCACTCCATTCGCCGGATGCGGGCACGGTCTTCCTTCACCGGGGCGACGAGCGCTTCGCCATGTGCTCGTCATTCAAGTTGGCACTGGCGGCAATGGCTCTGGAACGACCGGGCCTGCGCGACGCGCGACTGGGCTTCGGACCGGACGAGGTTCTCGGCTATGCTCCCTATGCGAAGCAGCGGGCTGCGCTCGGCTGGATGAGCGGGCTTGAGGCGGCGCGTCATTCTGTCACGATCAGCGACAACACGGCTGCCAATCTGCTGCTCGCCGAACTAGGCGGGCCGGACGGCTTCACCGCCTGGCTGCGCGGCTTCGGCGACGACAAAACGCGGCTCGACCGCAACGAGCCGGCATTGAACGAGAACGCGCCTGGCGATCCGCGCGATACGACCACGCCGCAAGCCCATGCAAAACTTGTCGCCGATCTACTCTGGGGAGATCGGCTGGCCGCGGCGGACCGATCCCTGCTCCGGGAATGGCTGGTCGAAACCTCGACCGGGATGAACCGGCTGCGTGCAGGCATACCAGACGGATGGCAGGCCGGCGACAAGACCGGGACCTGCGGCTCGGGCGCGAACGGCCAGGTCAACGACATCGCCGTATTCGAAACACCGGACGGGGCGCGCTATGTGCTGGCCGTCTATCTCGACCGTCCGTCGGGCACGACTGCCGAAGCCGAGGCGGCAATCGCACAAGCCGCGCGGGCTATCGTCGCGATGCTGCAGCAAGCTGGCGCTTGAAACACCGGCGTTTCGCGGCCATATGGCCGCCCGGGAGTCGGGTGGACGTTTGCGTTCGCTCACCGGGTCAGGTCCGGAAGGAAGCAGCCCAGGTGAATTGCGACGGGTCGCTCGGCTCCTTTTTCCTCTTTTTCGCGAGTCGTGCCCATGACATCGGGCAACCCAGCGCCTAGCTAGGGTGCATGGGCGATTCACCCGACAATCCGGACGACCTTCCCTGGGCCACCGACGAGGCGCAGGACGACACGCCGAGCGTGGCGGAGCTGGAGGCTGCCGGTCAGAATTCGATGTTCGGTGATGCGCCTGCCGAGGCTGCTCCGGTCGAAACGCCCGTTGCCGAGCCCGCACAGGTCGCGGCCAAGCCCCCGGTGCCCGACCAGAGTGCGCAGCCCTATCGCGTGCTCGCACGCAAGTACCGGCCGCAGACCTTTTCCGAACTGATCGGCCAGGAGCCGATGGTCCGCACGCTCGCCAATGCGATCGCGCGCGACCGGCTGGCCCATGCCTTCCTGATGACCGGCGTGCGCGGGGTCGGCAAGACCTCGACCGCAAGGCTGATCGCCAAGGCGCTCAACTGCATCGGCCCCGACGGGCAGGGCGGCCCGACGATCGACCCCTGCGGCGTCTGCGAGCCCTGCGTCGCGATAGCTGAGGGCCGCCATATCGACGTGATCGAGATGGACGCGGCGAGCCACACCGGCGTCGACGACGTGCGCGAGATCATCGAGGCGGTGCGTTATTCGGCGGTTTCGGCGCGCTACAAGATCTACATCATCGACGAAGTTCACATGCTGTCGCGCAACGCGTTCAATGCGCTGCTCAAGACGCTGGAAGAGCCGCCGCCGCATGTGAAATTCCTGTTCGCGACAACCGAGGTCGACAAGCTTCCGGTCACCGTCCTCAGCCGGACACAGCGTTTCGACCTGCGCCGCATCCCGACCGATCTGCTGCGCCATCACTTCGCTGGCATCTGCCGCCAGGAAGGCGTCGAGGCGGAGGAGGAAGCGCTGCAGATGATCGCAGCTGCGGCGGAAGGGTCGGTGCGCGACGGGTTGTCGATCCTCGACCAGGCGATCGCGCATGCCGATCTCGACACCGACGGTACCGTTACGGCGGCGCGGGTGCGTGACATGCTCGGCCTAGCCGACAAGGGTGCGCAACGGCGGCTGCTGGGCACGCTGCTGGATGGCGATGCCAGGGCGCTGCTGTCGGGGATCGACGAGCAGTACTCGCTCGGCGTCGAACCGCTTGCGCTGATGCGCAGCCTGATGGACCTCACGCACCGGATCGCGCTGGCGCAGGTCGGCGATACCGAGCCCGAAGCGCCGAGCCCCGAAGAACGCCAGGCGCTGCAGACATGGGCAGATGCGCTCTCGCCCGGGCAGGTTCACCGGCTGTGGCAACTTCTGCTGAAGGGCTACGACGAAGTGCGCATGGCGCCCGATCCGCTGGTTTCTGCGCGGATGGCGCTGATGCGCGTGCTCCACGCCAACGACCTGCCTGATCCGGGCAAGCTTCTGAGACGCATGGAGGAACTGGCCGAAAAAGGCATATCGACGGCCCCGGCATCGAACGGCGAGGGCACGGCCGTCACGGCACCTGTTGCTGCGCTCGACTGGGCGCAACTGGTCGACCAGGTCGAACATGCAGGGCAGCACCGGGCCGCTGCGGTCATGCGCTTTCAGCTCCGGATCGTCGAGCTCGACGTCGGCACGCTGGTCTACGCGCGTTCGGGCGAGTTCACCGACGATGTCGCACCGCTGCTGCGCGAGGCGCTTACCGCTGCCACCGGCCGCCGCTGGCAGGTCGAAGAGCGGGCCGGCGGGGATGGCCGGCCGACACTGGTCGAGCAGGCAGAGGCGAGCCGCGATGCGGAAAAAGCCCGGATGCTCGAGCACCCGCTGGTAAAGGCGGCATTCGAACACTTTCCCGACGCCGAATTCGTCGAAGACGGCGATGCGCGCGGGGCAACGAACTGGAGACATTCGGCATGAAATCGATGGAAGAGATGATGGCGGCCGCGCAGAAGGCAGCCGAGACGATCCAGAGCCAGATGGGCGAGGCGCAAGCCAGGCTCGACTCTCTCGAGGTCGAAGGGCAATCGGGCGGTGGTCTGGTCAAGATCCGGTGCACTGCCAAGGGCCGCATCCTGTCGGTCGCGATCGACGACAGCCTGATGGTGCCCGCTGAAAAGCAGATGCTCGAGGACCTCGTCACCGCCGCCTTCAACGATGCGCGCGGCAAGGCCGACCGGGTCGCCAATGACGAGATGCAGAAGATCCAGTCGGGCATGGGCCTGCCGCCCGGATTCAATTTGCCCGGAATGGGGTGAATGCGTTACGCTGTCGCCAAGGAGAGACACCATGGCGACAGTGATGAACGATAATGCGCACGGTTCGGACGCGGATGTTCGCAGCAAGGTCAGCGACGAGGAATGGCAGGTCCGCGTCGACCTTGCGGCAGCCTACCGGCTGGTCGCGCATTACGGCTGGGATGACCTGATCTTCACGCACCTGTCGGCCCGCGTTCCGGGGCCGGAGCATCACTTCCTCATCAATCCCTACGACATGATGTTCGACGAGATCACCGCCTCGAGCCTGGTCAAGATCGACGTCGAGGGGCAGCCGGTGATCGAAACCAGCCATCCGGTGAACCCGGCCGGCTTCACGATCCACTCGGCGCTGCACATGAATTGCGACGATGCGCACGCCGTGATGCATGTCCACACACCTGCCGGACAGGCCGTCAGCGCCATGGAATTCGGTCTGCTGCCGCACACCCAGACCGCGATGATCGCGGGGCACGACATCGCCTATCACAACTACGAAGGTATCGCGACGGACCTCGAAGAGCGCGAGCGGCTGGTCCAGGACATGGGCGACAAGCACGTCATGATCCTGCGCAACCACGGCACTCTCGCGATCGGCGAAACGGTCGGGCAGTGTTTCCTGCGGCTCTATTTCCTGGAGCGGGCCTGCGATGCGCAGGTCAAGATGCTAAGCGCCGGGCGCGAAAACCTGAATACGCCGCCGCAGGGCACGCCCGAAAAGGTCAAGGAACAGACCCGACCGGAAGGAATGGGCGTGGTCGCGGACCGTCTCGCCTGGCCTGCATTGCTGCGCAAGCTCGACCGGATGGACCCCAGCTTCCGCACCTGATCTGCCGCACCGCGAAATGAAATGGCCGCCGCCCGGTCCCGCTTCTGGCGGGGAAGGCAGCGGCCAGTTCGACTGAGCGAAGACCAGGTGTGTCGGCGTCAGCCGACCTCTTCGATGTCGAAGTCCATGTTGCGTTCGCCGCGCTTGGCGAGGTCCTTTTGCCAGCTCTTGAATTCCCCCTGGCTCAAGAGATAGCGCCAGCGTGCCTCGTCGAAGGTGATCAGCTTGTCGCGTACGGCGCGCACGACCTCGGCCTTGCGGCTTGCGGTCCAGTTCACGTCGTAGCTCTCGGGCAGCTTCACGCGCGCATCGAATGCGCCCTTCTGCGGGATCCGGGCTTCGGGTAGTTGCGACTCGGGTACTTTATTTTCGGACATGGTTGGGTTCCTCTGCGATTTTTGCCCCCACCATTTCCGCAATCTTGCGGATAATACTTAACTTCGCACTGAGCCTTGCGGTGAATCCGGATTAAGCCTGTTTTTCGGGACGAACCGTTTTCGAGGGAAAAGACGCGCACTCGTCCACAAACCCGGCAGTGCCCGGCGTTGCAGGCGGGACGGCTCGTCCCCATATTCCGTCTCGAACACGAATTGCGGCCCGCAGCGCCGTTCAGGAAACCGATTATGCAGACCTTCCCGCTCCTTCCCCTTCGCGACATCGTCGTCTTCCCCGGCATGGTCGTTCCGCTCTTCGTCGGGCGCGACAAGTCGGTCGCCGCCCTCGAAGCGGCGATGGAAAGCGACAAGGACGTGTTTCTGCTCGCGCAGCTCGACCCGGGGTGCGACGATCCCGAGCGCGACGATCTCTACGATACCGGGGTCATCGCGCAGGTCCTGCAGATGCTGAAGCTGCCCGACGGGACGGTTCGCGTCCTGGTCGAGGGCAGCGGGCGTGCGCGCGTCGAAGCCATGCGGGCCGACGGTGACCTCGTGCTCGTCGATGTCGAGCCGCTGGATGCCGAGACCGCTTCCGGCAGCGAAGTCACCGCGATGATGCGTCAGGTGGTCGAGCAATTCGCCGATTATGCCAAGCTCAACAAGAAGCTGGGCGAGGGCAGTCACGAGGACTTGGGCGAGATCGACGATGCCGGCCAGCTGGCCGACGCGGTTGCCGCCGCGATCCAGACCAAGGTTTCGGACAAGCAGGCCCTGCTTACCGAGCGCAATCCGCTGAAGCGGCTCGAAATGGTCCTGTCCTTCATGGAGGGCGAGCTGTCGGTGCTGCAGGTGGAGCGCAAGATCCGCGGCCGCGTAAAGCGGCAGATGGAGAAGACGCAGCGCGAATATTATCTCAACGAACAGCTGAAGGCGATCCAGAACGAGCTCGGCGGTGGTGACGAGGAAGATGGCGACGAGATCGCCGAACTGCAGGCCAAGATCGATACGCTCAAGCTTTCGAAGGAGGCAAAGGCCAAGGCCACGTCCGAGCTCAAGAAGCTCAAGACGATGCAGCCGATGAGCGCCGAGGCGACCGTCATCCGCAACTATCTCGACGTACTGCTCGACCTGCCGTGGGGCCAGAAGAGCCGCCTGAAGCGCGATATCGCGAAGGCCCAGGAAATCCTCGACGAGGATCACTTCGGGCTCGAGAAGGTCAAGGACCGGATCATCGAATATCTCGCGGTCCAGGCGCGCACTAACAAGCTGAAGGGGCCGATCCTGTGCCTCGTTGGGCCGCCCGGCGTCGGCAAGACCAGCCTTGGCAAGTCGATCGCCCGTGCAACGGGCCGCGAATTCGTGCGGCAGTCACTTGGCGGCGTGCGCGATGAGGCGGAAATCCGCGGCCACCGGCGGACCTACGTCGGCTCGCTCCCGGGCAAGATCGTCACCAATCTGCGCAAGGCCGGAAAGTCGAACCCGCTGTTCCTGCTCGACGAGATCGACAAGCTCGGCCAGGATTTCCGCGGCGATCCGGCATCGGCGCTGCTCGAAGTTCTCGATCCGGAGCAGAACTCGAAGTTCCAGGACCACTACCTCGAACTCGATATCGATCTCAGTGACATCATGTTCGTCACCACCGCGAACAGCCTCAACCTGCCGCAGCCGCTGCTCGACCGGATGGAGATCATTCGGCTCGAAGGTTACACCGAAGACGAGAAGGTCGAGATCGCGACCCGCCATCTCCTGCCCAAGCAGGTCAAGGACCATGGGCTCAAGGTTGGCGAGTTCGAGCTGACCGAAGCGGGCCTGCGCGACCTCATCCGCTATTACACCCGCGAAGCGGGCGTCCGCACACTCGAGCGCGAGATTGCCCGGCTGGCGAGGAAGGCCCTGCGCAAGATCCTCGAAGGGTTGGCGACAAGCGTCACCATAACCCCGGAAAACCTCGGCGACTTTGCCGGCGTCCGCAAGTTCAAGCACGGCATGAGCGAGGACGAGGCGCAGGTCGGCGCGGTCACGGGTCTTGCCTGGACCGAAGTCGGCGGCGAGTTGCTGACGATCGAGAGCGTCACCACGCCCGGCAAGGGCGAGATCAAGACGACCGGCAAGCTCGGCGAAGTGATGAACGAGAGCGTCGCGGCAGCCTTCAGCTTCGTGAAGGCGCGAGCGCCCGCCTATGGCATCAAGCCCTCGCTCATCCAGCGCAAGAACATCCACATCCACTTGCCCGAAGGCGCGGTGCCCAAGGATGGCCCCTCGGCCGGGATCGGAATGGTCACCTCGATCGTCTCGACGCTGTCGGGTATTGCTGTGCGTCCCGACGTGGCGATGACCGGCGAGGTCACGCTGCGCGGTCGGGTGCTGCCGATCGGCGGATTGAAGGAAAAGCTGCTCGCGGCGCTGCGCGGAGGGATCAAGACGGTCCTCATTCCGGAGGAAAACGTCAAGGATCTCGCCGACATCCCGGCGAACATCAAGGAAGGCCTGGAGATCGTGCCGGTCGCGCACGTCGACGAAGTGCTCGAACGGGCACTGGTTGCCATTCCGGCACCGATCGAATGGACCGAAGCGGACGATCTCGCCAGCCAGCCGGTTCACGGATCGAGCGGAGATGGATCGCAGCCCACCGCTCACTGAGCGAATGCTGCGCCGCAGCGACTCGGGTTCCATGCGATCTCGGCAAAAAGGTTAGTTGCACGGTAAGGGGACCGCGCAGCCGCCACGGGTGAGCTTTTTTCGTTTCAATCGGCCCATTTCGAGCCGAATCGAGCGCTTTTCGCCCTCTTGCCCTTGAACTCCCAGACAAAAGGTTCTCAATTCCTAGCCCATTCGGCGAGGCGATTCACCGGACAACCATTCACATGCTTACCAAGGGGGATTTCCCAGGATGAACAAGAACGACCTGATCAGCGCGGTTGCCGATGCGAGCGGCCTTTCCAAGAGTGACGCGTCGAGCGCGGTGGAAGCCGTCTTCGACACCATCACCAGCTCGCTTTCCAAGGGCGACGAAGTGCGGTTGGTCGGCTTCGGGACGTTTTCGGTTGCTCGTCGCAAGGCGTCGACCGGGCGCAATCCGCGTACCGGCGAGCCGATGACGATCAAGGCATCGAACCAGCCCAAGTTCAAAGCCGGCAAGGGTCTCAAGGACTCGGTCAACTGAGCCACGACAAGGCGCAGTCGCTTACGCCTCGCGACTGCGGATAGATCAAGCCCCGCTCGCCCTATGGGCCAGCGGGGCTTTTTCTTTGGGTGCTGAAGGTCAGGCGGAGGGGGGGCGCGTCGCGACGGCGTAGAGCGCAATGGCGGCCGCGTTCGAGACGTTGAGGCTCTCGATCGCATCGCCGATCGGCAGCCGTGCCAGCGCATCGCAATGGCCGGCGATGTTGTGGCGCATGCCTTCGCCCTCTGCACCCAGCACCAGCGCGACCCGACCCGCGGGCAGGGCAGGCGCGAGGTCGGTGTCCGCCGAACCGTCGAGCCCGATCCGCCAGAAGCCGGCCTCGGCCATCTCCTCCATCGCGCGCGCCAGATTCACGACCCGTACCCACGGCACTACTTCCAGCGCGCCCGATGCGGATTTTGCCAGCACGCCGCTCTCGGGCGGCGCATGCCGGTCCTGGGTGACGATCGCCGCTGCGCCGAAGGCCGCCGCGGAGCGCAGGATGGCGCCGACGTTGTGCGGGTCGGTGACTTGGTCGAGCACGATAAGCGGGCCGTCCGATCCGGCGATCGCCTCGTCGAGATGCACGTCCTCCAGTGCCGCACATTCCAGGACGAGGCCCTGGTGGGGCGCATCCTTGGCTACCAGCCGGGCGAGATCGGCGACGTCGGCGTATTCCACCGGAAAGTCGGGCGGCAGTTCGCCATCGAGAGATGCAATGCCCTCGCGTGTCGCCCAAAGCTTGCTGTGGCTGCGCACAGGGTTGTTGAGCGCCGCTTCCACCGGGTGACGCCCCCACAGCCGGACCTGGCCGGTGCTGGCACGGCCGCTGCCGCGCCCGCCTTTCATCCGCCCTGCGCGTCCGCGCAACGCGCGTTTCCGCTCGCCTTTTGCCATCTGTTTCCTCTTGGACGTCCGTTCGGGGCCGCTGTGCCAGTGCAGCCATTGACAGGCAAGCGCACCTTCGCCATGGGGTCGCCTCTCGGCAGCGAGACCCGTGTCTGACGGGTCACTTTCATTCGCTCGACGGCATCGTGGACAGGTGGCCGAGTGGTTAAAGGCAGCAGACTGTAAATCTGCCCGCGCAAGCGTACGCTGGTTCGAATCCAGCCCTGTCCACCATTGCCGCGCATACCGGAGAGTTTCAGCGGCTGTCGATCCGATTTGCTTCGCGAGATTTTGGTTAGTTGGCATATCTAGTGCCAGTGCCACACAATCTGTCAGAATATCACAGTTTGCTGGCATTTCCCTGAAATTCCGCGAGTTCCGCGGCGCACATTCAATACGCGCAAACCAAATAAAGGTGCTGCCAACTGGTGCCCGCGATCCTCCTTTGTCCGCGCCTGTTCTCGACGTCGCCAAAGTACCTGTTCCCAGTGATCAGTGAGGCCGGCCGCTCTTCTGGCGACGGCCGCAACCTCGCCCGACATTCCCGGCAAAGAACGCGGTAGCCAAATTGTACTTACACATCGCTGCCGACTTTTGCTAAGCGCTGCGGTTCGTCTACAATGCTCCGCGCTATAGGCAACGCGATATGGACGGTTCTTTCGTTGAATAGCTTGATCTAAGACAAAAAAAGTAATTAACTCGGCTTGATGAGACGCGATTGCCTTCCTGTAGCATTGGGATTGATCGTTATTGCCTGCGCTGCTCTTGCTCTCGCGAGTGAAGGCATCTCGGCTTTTCGACCGGAATCCTACGCAGCGAACCTGTACGTCATGCTGTCTGCTTGGGTTCTCTACGAGATCGGTCCTTTCGTTCATTCGCTTTACATCGTGCGTCCAGAGTCACCCTTCGCGTATGCAAAGGAGTTCATCGTCAGGCGCAGGCATCTCTACCGGGCGGGGCTGCCCTACATTGCAATGATCGTGGCGTTCATGCCGACCTTCTCGGCGGTTAAGTCGGCAATCCCGCTGTTCAATCCTTACTCATGGGATGCGACTTTCATCGCGTGGGACCGGGCCATCTTCGGGACCGATCCTTGGCTGCTTATTCAGCCGATCTTCGGCAACCCGCTCGGCACAAACCTGCTCGCGAGCGTTTACCACCTGTGGTTCCTGTATCTCTCTCTAGGGGTCGTGTATTTTACAGTCTATTGCACTTGCGAGAAGGTCCGTCGGCGCTTCTTGACCAGCTACGTTGCGATTTGGGCGGTTATCGGCATGGTCTGTGCGACCGCGTTCTCCTCAGTCGGCCCCGCCTTCGTGAAGCCGATACTCGGGATGGATACCTTCGACGCGCAAATGGCCTACCTGAGATCCGCGCCCGGTCCCGCGATCGACGCGGTTCGCGATGTGCAGGATGTGATACTTTACTGGTATTTTAGCGGGCAACACGGCCTCGGCAAAGGCATCTCCGCCATGCCGTCGATGCACGTTGCACTTGCGACTTTGATGTGGTTGGCATTTCGCCGGACTTCGAAGTGGATGGGACGGGCAACCTTTGCAGCTTTGGTGCTAATTTCTCTCGGATCCGTGCATCTGGCCTATCATTACGCTTTGGACGGCGCTGTCGCCTTCGTTCTCACCTTGGTCATTTGGAGACTGTCCGGTGCTAGGGTAGCGCTTGGCTCGGTCAGTGGGGGTCAAGAAGGCTTGAGGAGAGAAGGCCCCCAAACGTTTTAAGGCTCCCGTACAGATGATCTGAATTTACGTTGGAAGCAGCCGAATTCTTTGCGGCATCTGAATGACTAGTTCGAGTCTCGCTGCATCTCGTGAAGCTTGCGCAATTGCATACTAGCAACGTACAAATGCTCGACTGATCCATTCTCGATTTTCGATGGACCAAATGTGTCAATTCGATAGCGGGCCGTTCGCTGCAACCAGAAAACTTAAGATTGGCATGAGAAAGTCGAGCTGACATTCGATTTTTATCTGCGTTTAAATTGACGAAAAGCAGTTCGAGTTTATCATCACTTGTATCGGGATGGCCCGGTGTTCTTACGTTACATTGGCTAGCCGGTCGACTTCAGTCCACGATATTCGAAAGATACCTTGGGCACCTCAATTCGCGTTGAAGTATGTAGCATCCTCACTCTGCGGCAGCAAAAAGACATAGTCGCGTTAACCATGAGTTCGACTTTTCGTGCGAAAGAGGCGAATAGGCGTCAACAGCGATCGGGCGGGCGGTAATGCGACCGAGCGACGAGAAGACCAGGGATGCGATGAAGAACTACGTTACCCAGCCCCATTGGTCGAACTTCGACGACATGTGGTTGTCGAATTACGACGATGCCAATTACGGTAGCAGTCTCAGCGCGCTCGTGCTCGGTCGCACCCATTCACTCATCGAGAAGGACAATCGGCTCGAGCCTCGTTATCCTACCGTGCTCGAAATTGGCGCGGGTACGATGGCGCACTTCAACTCGGTCAGGCACGATTTCGACCGCTATATCGCCTCGGACGGGAGCCCTGGTGTCGTGGAATGGCTGAAGCAACACGAGTGGGACCCACGCGTAGAAGTGCTTCAGGTCGAGGGCGCGACGCTACCATTCGACGACGACAGCATCGATCGTCTCATCGCGACCCACGTTCTCGAACATGTGAACGACCCAGTCGAGGCGCTTCGCGAATGGACCCGAGTCCTAAAGCCCGGCGGCGTGCTATCACTTATCCTCCCCTGTGATCCGGGCGTCCTGTGGCGGCTTGGGCGCGTTCTGGGGCCTCGGAAGCAAGGTCTCAAGGCAGGCCTTCCCTACGACTATTACATGGCGATCGAACATCGCAATCCGATCCACAATCTCCGGCACGTGGTCGGTTTCCATTTTCCAGAACGGACCGAGAAATGGTGGCCACTCGGTATCGCCTCACCCGATCTCAACCTCATATACGGCGTCAACTGCTACGTTTGACGTCGGTCTGCGCCGGGAAGAAACGACATCCAGATCCGCTATATCTTGTCTGCCGGACGTACCGGCACGGTGTTTCTCGAGAGGCTGATCAATCGGCAATTCGGAAACGGCACCGCCTAGCATGAGCCGGCGATTACCAGGTGGCAGATGATGCTCGCCAATATGCGTAACGACTGGGGCGTAGGCGGCGACCTGCTACGAAACCTCTTCTACCACTCTCCCGATCGCAGGCTAGCAGCCTGTGGCGACGATTTCGTCGATATCAACCCTTTCCTCTGTCCGACGACCGACTTGCTGCCCGAAAACGGCAAGAGGCTAAGGGCAGTTCACATGGTCCGCGAACCGGGCGACTGGATGATTCTCATCACCAACTACCCTCTGTCTTCGACATACCCGGACGTGGTGCGCGAAACAGTTGATCTTGTGTCAAAGATGTTGACGCTACGCAGGCCGCTCTGGCTGGATGCGCTTGATTTACTTGAGCGTGCTAATTCTTCGCATAGCAATCGGCGGCTGGACCAAGACGTAAATGAACGCATTCGCGGTGAGTTGGCGTCGACACATGGCTACTAGGCGCATCCTTTTCAGGACCCTTGCCGCGCTCGTGGTCAGCGGAGTGATGCTGTCGATCCTCCTCTCGCTGGCTGACCTAGACTGGCGCGATTTCTCAAGGATCGACATCGCGGGATTTGCTCTCGTCGTTGTCTTCCATGTCCTGGTACTGGTAACGCGAGGGTGGTTGATGGGCCAGTTGTCGCAAAAGGGCGAGGACGGTTCTGCCCGTCCTCTGGCTTGGGTGCATCTCGCAGCCCGGCACCAGTTCATCTTTACGGTTCTGCCGACAGGGCTAGGCGACCTGTTGTTTCCGGCTCTCGCGAAACGGCTGGTCGGCCGCACGGCCACAGAAGCGTTCTCGGTCATCGCACAGGTTCGCTCCAGGGATCTAATCGTGCTGATCACGCTCGCCTTGGGGGGCAGCCTTATTATCACAGGAATCGAATGGGCCGCTGCGGCTGTGGCGTTCTTGGCGCTCCCTGTCCTTTTCTATGCGGATAAGTTTTTTCGTTTGGCCCTGCATCTGGTTCGCAAATCACTGGCAGACGGAAAGCTGGCGAGTTTCCTGGAAGCGATCGCCTCGTCCGAACCGCCTGATTCATTCTCCCGGTTCAGGCTTACGGTTGCGAGCATCCTGGACTGGTTTTTTGTCATATGCAGCGTTCTTGCAACTTTCGAGGCCATCGGCGAGCCTGTGCCGGTGGGGGTCGCAATGCTGTTCCTTGCCGGGATCAATTTGTTCGGTGCGCTGGCCATTTCGATCGGTGGCCTAGGCGTATCGGAGACTGGCGGCGCGGCAGCACTTGTATTGGCGGACCGTACGGTGAAGAACGCCACCGCCCTGTCGCTGCTGGCAAGGCCCTTGCTGCTCGTCTCAATGCTTTCAGCAAGCCTGATGATCGACCTCATCCTGACAAGCGCGAAACTTTTTGGACGCCGATAGCTCAGTCTTGGTCTGGCGAGGTCTTTACGATCCGTTTCTGCAAGACGGTCAGGCTGCTTGCCCTGGCGTTCATCGTCTGGTTGGGATTTTTAGAGATATCGTAATGCAGGAATGACAGCAGAAGCTGGAAGCCGACCAGAACGGGCGTCACGCTCAGCATGACGGTACCCGGCGTCGCCGGCGTCCCCGTACGCCAACTCTCGATCCATTCGGAAATGCCGAAGGCCAGCCCGAACGTCAGCAACAATAGGCCCGCGAGCAGGCTGAGCGAAGCGACGTCAAAATTGCGCAGCAGGTAATTGTAGATTACTCGCTTCGTAAAGTTGCGAAGGTGGAGCAATGGGAATGTGAGCATCGAGTGCGTAATGCTAAGATTGCTTTTCTCCTCGCCATAGATTGCTTCCATTGGCTGGTCGATGACGAGCGCACCGAAGATATTAAGACGGAACAGAAGGTCTGATTCGAAGAAGTATCTCTCGTGGATTTTGTGGAGTGGCAGGATTTGAACTGCATCGGCGCTGATGGCGGTAAAACCGTTGGTAGGATCGGAGATGTTCCAATAGCCCGATGAGAGGCGTGAAAAGAATGTAAGGCCAGCGTTTCCCGCGAGGCGCAAGAACGGCATGGGGGACTGTCAGGATTTCCGTGTGTGGGCGGGCGGTTAAACATTACGCCGCCATGGCCTTGATGAAGCGTTCGCCGAAGAT